>CADEEN010000025.1 GCA_902826345.1 uncultured Burkholderiales bacterium
CGCAGCAGGTTCAGGAACGGGTCTTGTAGGAGTTGCCCTTTGTTGCTCACGATATTGACTCCGTGTTGGATGACGGTGGGAACGTTATCACAGCGCGTTGGCGGTGAATGACCCTGTTATGAACCCTTGTCGTCGAAAGGGTTCCGTGAGCTCTTCATCTCGACGCGCAGCGGCGTGCCGACGAGCTTGAAATGCTCGCGGATGCGGCCTTCGAGAAAGCGCTTGTAGCTGTCGGTCACATGTTCGAGCGAGTTGCCGTGCACGACGACGATCGGCGGGTTCTGCCCGCCCTGGTGCGCGTAGCGCAGCTTGGGGCGGAAGTGCCCAGCACGTTGCGGCTGCTGGTGCTGCACGGCGTCCTGCACCAGGCGGGTCAGCACCGGCGTGGTCATCTTGACGTGGGCCGATGCATGCGCGCTGGCGATCGACTTCCACAGCGGCGCCAGACCCTGGCGCTTGACCGCAGAAATGGGCAGCACCTCGGCAAAGCGCAGGAAAGGCAGTCGCTGCGCGATCTGGCGCTCGATCGTTTGCCGCTGGTAGCTGTCGACCGCGTCCCACTTGTTGACCGCGACGACCACCGCGCGGCCGGCCTCGACGATGTAGCCGGCGATGTGCGCATCCTGATCGGCCACGCCCTGCGTGGCATCGAGCAGCAGCACGCAGACGTTGGCGTCGGAGATCGCCTGCAGCGTCTTGACCACCGAGAACTTCTCGATCGCCTCGAAGACCTTGCCCTTGCGGCGCAGGCCCGCCGTGTCGATGAGATCGAAGCGCTGGCCATGGCGCTCGAACGGCACGTGGATCGCGTCGCGCGTCGTGCCAGGCATGTCGAAGGCGACCAGGCGCTCCTCGCCCAGCCAGGTGTTGATCAGCGTGCTCTTGCCGACGTTGGGCCGGCCGGCCACGGCCAGGCGGATCGGCTTGTCGGGCCCCTCGCCGAAGACCTCTTCCTCGGGCTCGGCGATGGCCAGGCCATCGAGCACGGCGTCGATCAGGCTGCGGATGCCCTGCCCATGCGCGGCCGACACGGCGATCGGCTCGCCGATGCCGAGCTCGTGGAACTCGGCCAGCAGCGGCGACTCGCTCATGCCCTCGGCCTTGTTCACCGCGAGGAAGATGCGCTTGTTGGCGCTGCGCAAGTAGCGCGCGATGTCGTGGTCCTGCCCCGAGACACCGCTGCGCACGTCGACGACGAAGACGACGGCGTCGGCCTCGGCCACCGCCTGCTTGGTCTGCTTGGCCATCTCGGCGACAACGCCGCTCGGCTTCTCCGGCTCGAAGCCGCCCGTGTCGACGACGATGAACTCGCGCCCGCCGACATGCCCGTCGCCGTAGTGGCGGTCGCGCGTCAGGCCGGCGAAGTCGGCGACGATGGCGTCGCGGCTCTTCGTCAGCCGGTTGAACAGCGTCGATTTGCCGACGTTGGGCCGGCCAACGAGGGCGATGACCGGCTTCATGAACGTAGTCCCCCCCGAAGCGCCTGCGGCGCCTCCCCCCAGGGGGCCGAGGTCCGCGGCTCCAAGCCGACCTGCGTCGGCTTGGACGGGCCGACGAGTGGCCTGACTCATGCCCAACGCTGCCATCACTCCGGCCTGAACGCGAACAGGCCGCCCTTCTTTGTTGTGACCAGCACCGTGTTGCCCAGCACCACCGGCGTGCCGATGACCTGCGAGCCATCGGTCGGCAAGCGCAGCAGCGTCTTGCCGTTGGTGCGGTCGAGGAAGTGCACCTGGCCTTCGAAGTCGCCGACGATCACCGTGCGGCCGACGACGAGCAGCCCCGACAGGTCGCGGTGCAGCAGTTGCTCCGCCGTCCACGCCAGGTCGCCGTTGTTGGCGCGCCAGGCGGTGATGCGGCCGCTGCCGTCGGCGCTGGCAACGAGTTCGGCATCGGCGCCGATGGCCTGCGCGCCGCCGGTGTTCTTCGTCCACAGCAAGGTGCCGGTCTGCGCATTTGCGCAACCCACCGCCGACTGGAAGGCGCGCGCGCAGACCACGTCGCCGGCACGCGCGGCGGGGCCGACGAGATCGGCCACACGCTCGACTTCATTGGTGCCGCGCGGGTTGGCGATCGCCACTTCCCAGCGCACCGTGCCGCGCAGCGGATCAATGCCGGCCAGGCGCTGGCCTTGGCCCACCAGCAGCGTGTCCTTGAACGCGCTGACGACCCCGGGCTGCGACAACGTCAGCGGCTCGCCCGCCCGGCGCAGGTCCCACAGGTAGCGGCCGTCCTGCACATCGTAGGCCTGCACCGCGCGATCGACGCCCATGACGAAGACACGCTCGCCGGCCACCAGCGGCGCGGTGGCGACGAGCGAGCCCAGGCGCGTGCGCCACTTGACGCCGCCCTTGTCGAGCACCACCAGTTCGTTGTCACGCGTGACGACGGCAGCGTAGCGGCCGTCACTGCCGACGCCGGCCGACAGCCGCGCACCTGCATTGCCGCGCCACAGTTCGCTGCCGTTGTCGCGCGACAGCGCAACGACGCTGCCGTCACCACCGGCGACGATGAAGGCATCGTCCTTGACCGACGGCATCAGCACGAACGGCGTCGCATCGACGCGCGCATTCCACACCGAGCGGCCGGCGATCTGCGGCGTGATCGATTCCAGCGCGGTCGGCTTGGGCTTGTCGCTCGAGCACGCGGCCAGCGCCGCGCAGAGGCACAGCGACAACGCCGCTGTCAGCAGCCGGCTCACTTGCCAACTCCGCTGGCCGTGAGGGCCGCCGTCTCCGGCGCCGGCGCGGCGCCGAGCGCCGTCAACTTGGCCTCGACCAGCGTGCGGTACTCGGTCTTCGCATCCATCGCCTTGTACGCCGCCTGATAGGCCGCGATCGCCTCGGCGCGTTTGCCCTGCGCCGCAAGCACGTCGCCGCGGCGGTCGGCGATCAGCGCATCGAACTCGCGCGGCTCGCCCTGCTGCGCGGCATCGAGTTGCTTCAATGCCTCGTCGAGCTTTTTCTGATCGAGCAGCAGACCCGCCGCGCGCAGCCGCGCGATGACGCGCAACTCGTCTTCGCCGGCGTTGTCGGTGACCCAGGCCAGCGTGCCGAGTGCGGCATCGGCCTGGCCTTTGTCGGCCTGCAACTTGGCCGCCAGCAACGCGCCTTGCTGCGCTTGCAGCGTGCGCGGGAAGCGCTCCTTCAAGTCGCTGAAGGCGCGCGCGGTCTTGTCGACGTCACCGCTGCCGGCCATGCGGTCGAGTTCGTCGTACAGCGCTGCGGCCTTCGCGCCTTGCTCGCGCTGCCACCACTGCCAGACGTTCCAGCCGGCAAAGCCGGCCAGCGCCAGCGTCACGGTCCAGGTGATCAGGTTGCCGTACTGGTTCCAGAACGACTTGATCTGATCGAGTTGCTCCTGCTCTTGCAGGTCGAGGGGGCTTGCCATGTCAGTGGTGCTCGGCCGTTCCGGAGACACTGAGCGCCCCCTCAGGGGGCAACGAACGAAGTGAGAGTGGGGGTTTCATGGACCTGGATTATGGAGTTCGCAGTTCGTGCGACCAGTCGGCCGCGCTGTCGAGCGCGCGGGTGAATTGCGCTGCGCCCTCGCCTGCGCGCAGCGGCTTGATCGCAACCTGCCCGGCAGCCAGCTCGTCGGCGCCGAAGATCAGCGCGAAGGCCGCGCCGCTCGAGTCGGCGCGCTTGAATTGCGACTTCAGCGAGCCGCCGCCGGCATGCATCAGCACCGCCACGCCTCGTGAACGCAGCACATCGAGCGTGGCCATGACGCGTGGCAGCGCCTGCGCATCGGGTACCAACGCGTAAGCGTCGGGTGCCGCGCAAGGAGCGACGATGCCTGCCGCGTCGAGCATCAGCATCAACCGCTCCATGCCGAGGCCGAAGCCGATCCCCGGCGCCGGCTTGCCACCGAGCGTTTCGATCAACTGGTCGTAGCGGCCACCGCCGCACACCGTGGCCTGCGCGCCGAGCAGCGGGCTCGTCCACTCGAAAACGGTGAGGTTGTAGTAGTCCATGCCGCGCACGAGGCGCGGATTGACGCTGTAGGCCAGACCGGCGGCATCGAGCACCGCACGCACGGCGTTGAAGTGCGCCAACGAGTCGGGCCCGAGATAATCCATCAACTTCGGCGCCGCCGCAACGACAGGCGCCATCGCCGGATTCTTCGTGTCGAGGATGCGCAGCGGGTTGCTGTGCAGGCGGCGCTGGCCGTCCTCGTCGAGCTTGTCGGCGTGCGCTTCGAAGTGCATGATCAGCGCGGCACGGTGCGCCATGCGCTCTTCAGGCTGACCGAGGCTGTTGAGTTCGAGCCGCACGTGCTGGCCTTCGACAAAACCGAGCTCGCGCCACAACGCGCGCAACATCAGGATGACCTCGGCATCGACATCAGGGCCGGCGTGGCCGAGCGCTTCGACGTCGAGTTGGTGAAACTGGCGCGTGCGGCCCTTCTGCGGCCGCTCGTGGCGGAACATCGGCCCCATCTGCCAGATGCGCAGCGGCCCGTTGTAGAGCGCGTTGTGCTCGACCATCGCGCGCACGATGCCGGCCGTGGCCTCGGGGCGCAGCGTCAGCCGGTCGCCGTTCATCGCGTCCGTCCAGGAGAACATCTCCTTCTCGACGATGTCGGTGACCTCGCCCAAGCCGCGCACGAACAGCGGCGTCGGCTCGACGATCGGCGTGCGCAGGTTGCGATAGCCCCAGCGCGCTAGCAGGCTGCGGATTTTTTCTTCGACCCACTCCCATTTCGCCGCCTCTTCGGGCAGCAGGTCGTTCATGCCCTTGACCGCGGTCAGCGGTGAATTACCTGCCTTCACGGCAACGATCTTTTCAGCCATTGGAGTTCAGTGAGCGCCGAAGCGTTGTTCGATGTAGCGCTCGACGATCTGGTGGAACTCGTTGGCGATGCCCTCGCCACGCAGCGTCATCGCCTTCTGTCCGTCGATGAACACCGGCGCCGCCGGCGCCTCGCCGGTGCCCGGCAGGCTGATGCCGATGTCGGCATGTTTGCTTTCGCCGGGGCCGTTGACGATGCAGCCCATCACCGCGACCTTCATGTTCTCGACGCCGGGGTACTTGGCCTTCCACAGCGGCATCTGCGCGCGCAGGTAATCGTCGATCTGCTTGGCCAGCACCTGGAAGGTCGTGCTCGTCGTGCGCCCGCAGCCGGGGCAGGCGGTGACACTCGGGTTGAACGAGCGCAGTCCCAGCGATTGCAGCACCTCGAGCGCAACCGCCACTTCCTGCGTGCGCGCCTCGCCGGGCTGCGGCGTCAGACTGACACGGATCGTGTCGCCGATGCCTTCCTGCAGCAGCACGCCGAGCGCGGTGGCCGAGGCCACCGTGCCCTTGGTGCCCATGCCGGCTTCGGTCAGACCGAGGTGCAGCGCGTAGTCGCAACGCGCAGCCAAGGCGCGATAGACGCTGATCAGGTCCTGCACGCCGCTGACCTTGCAGCTGATGATCAGCTGATCCGGGTTCATGCCGAGCTCGCGGGCGTAGGCGGCCGAGTCGAGCGCCGACATGACGAGCGCCTGCACCATGACCTGCTTGGCATCCCACGGCTCGGCGCGCTTGGCGTTCTCGTCCATCAGATCGACGAGCAGTTCCTGGTCGAGGCTGCCCCAGTTGACGCCGATGCGCACGCACTTGTCGTGCTTGACCGCGGCCTCGATCATCATCGCGAACTGCTTGTCCTTCTTGTCGCCCTTGCCGACGTTGCCCGGGTTGATGCGGTACTTCGACAGCGCCTGCGCCATCGCCGGAAAATCCGTCAGCAGGCGATGGCCGTTGTAGTGGAAGTCGCCGATCAGCGGCACGTCGATGCCCATGCGATCGAGTTGCTCGCGGATGTACGGCACCTGCTCGGCGGCCTCGGGCGTGTTGACCGTGATGCGCACCAGCTCGCTGCCGGCGAGCGCCAGTTCCTTGACCTGGATCGCGGTACCGACGGCATCGACGGTGTCGGTGTTGGTCATCGACTGCACGCGCACCGGCGCGTCGCCGCCGACGGTGACAACCCGGTCGCGCCACACCACACGCGCCTGGCGCGAGCGCCGCGACAACGGCTGCGCGAGAACGAGCGAGCTGAAGTCGTGCTGCATGTCAGTTCAACTGCAGGCGAGCGACGTTGCCTTGCGTGTTGGCCTTGAGATCCACCAACTGGCCGCGGAACGTGATCTGCGTGTTGGTCGCATTGCCCACCGTCACGCGCAGCGGCACATCGCCGTTCAAACCCAGCGCCTCACCCGCGGCGATCTTGCGCGACAGCAGCGTGCGGCCACGCGCGTCCTGCACCTCGACCCAGGTCTCACCCAAGGCCTTCACAGCAAGAAGACCTTCGACCGCGGACACTGTGGCCGACGGCACCAACGCGGGTTGCGGCGCATCGACAGCGGCCGGCGCGCCGAGCGGCGTTGCGGTGCCGCCGATCACCAGCGGCCCCGTCGGCACGATCTCGACGACGCCGGACGCCGTGCCGGCCGGCGGCATCACCGACACCGAGCTCGACGCCGCCGCCGAAGCGCCCGGCGCCGATGGCAGCGCGCCCTTCAGGCGATCGAGAAAGCGCGTCGGCGCGAAGGCCAGCACGCCGGCCGCGATCAGCACCAGCAGCGTGCCCCAGACCACCGGCCGGCCGAGCCAGCTCCAGTCGGCCGGCTCGTCACGCCCCGGGCGCTCGCGAAACGGCGCGTTCAGGCCATTGCTCACGTGCTGCAGCTTCGGCGCCGCGCCGGACACCTGCGGCAGGCGCTCCAGCACCGGCTGGGCGTCGATCTTCAGAGTGCGACAGACCGTCTGCGCCAGCGCGCGCGTGAACGTCAGGTCGAGCAGCTCTTCGTAGCGGTCGCTCTCCAGCGCCTCCAGCTTGCGTTGCGGCACCTTGATCGACGCGGCGAGCGCGGCGATGTGCAGGCCGCGCTTCTCGCGCGCGGTGCGCAGCATCGCGCCTGCGGTGGCGCCGCTGTCGATCACCGTGGCGTCTTCGATCGGCTCACTCATCGAATCGTCCACCGTCATAGGCCTGCGCCTCCGGCGACTGCGGGAAGCGCGCGCGCAACTGGCGGCCGAAGACTTCGACGGCGTTGCGGTTGCCGGCCTTGTTTTCGATGCGTGCGGCCAGCCACAGCGTCTGCGCGTTGGAGAGTTCGTCGCGGTCGTTGATGCGGCGCACGTAAAAGCGCGCGCGCTCCAACTCGTTGCGGCGGTAGAGCACGTCGGCCAGGTTGTAGGCCGTGGTCGGATTGGTCGGATCGACTTCGTAGGCGCGCAACAGTTTCTGCTCGGCCGGCACCATGCGCCCGGCCCGCGCGTTGCAGATGCCTTGCGCCATCAGCGAGCGCCCCACGTCGCGGTACTGCGGCGTCGCGATGGCCTGCTCGAACAGCCGCTCGGCGTCGTCGTATTGGCCGCGCTGGCACTTGAACCAGGCGCGGTTGTGCATGGCATCGGCGTCGCGCGGATTGAGCGACATCGCGCGCTCGAAGCTCTCTTCGGCCAGGCGCTCCTCCCCCATCGCTGCATAGACCAGGCCGCGCATGTTGTAGGCCGCGCCCATGTCGGGCTTGGCGGCCAGCGCCAGCTTGATCTCGTCGAGCGCGGTGTTGAACTGGCCGCGGCTGAAGTAGCCGCCGGCGAGTTCGAGGCGCACCGCGGCGCGCTTCTCGACGTCGCTCGGGTCCTGTGCGGTGCCGGCGTCGGAGTCGGTGCGGCGCTGCGTGCCGCCGGTCTGCACACAGGCGGCGGCCAGCACGGCCACGGTCAACAGGGCAAGGAGCAGTCGCATGAAATCAGGCGCCGGCCGCCGGTTGTGTGATCACGGGAATGCGACGCAGGCGCTGCTGCACGCGCGTGCGGTCCTGCACTTCGCCGGCGAGTTGCCCGCAAGCGGCGTCGATGTCGTCACCGCGCGTCTTGCGGATCGTCGTCACGAAGCCCGCGGCCTGCAGCGTCTTGGCGAACGCGACCACGCGCTCGCGCGGCGAACGCAGCAGGCCTGATGCGGGAAAGGGGTTGAACGGGATCAGGTTGAACTTGCACGGCAATTGCGCGCGGCGCAGCAAAGTGACCAGCGCCTGCGCCTGCGTCGGGCTGTCGTTGACGCCGTCGAGCATGCAGTACTCGAAGGTGATGAAGTCGCGCGGCGCCGTGTCGAGGTAGCGCTTGCAGGCTGCGAGCAACTCGGCGACAGGGTACTTGCGATTGATCGGCACCAGGTCGTTGCGCAGCGTGTCGTCGGGCGCGTGCAGCGACACGGCCAGCGCGACAGGGCAGTCGTGGCGCAGGCGCTCGATCATCGGCACCACGCCCGAAGTGCTGACGGTGACACGGCGGCGCGAAAGGCCGTAGCCGTGATCGTCGAGCATGATGCGAAGCGCCGGCACGAGCGCGGCGTAGTTCTGCAGCGGCTCGCCCATGCCCATCATCACGACATTGCTGATGACTCGGTCTTCAGTGTTCGACCGTTTGCGCAGCGCATGCTCGGCGTGCCACAACTGGGCGACGATTTCGCCTGTGCTGAGGTTGCGCGAGAAGCCCTGATGCCCCGTCGAGCAGAAGCGGCAACCGACGGCGCAACCGGCCTGCGACGAGATGCACAGCGTGCCGCGGTCGTCCTCGGGGATGAAGACGGTTTCGATCGCATCGCCGGCGCCGACATCGAACAGCCACTTCACCGTGCCGTCGGCCGAGGTGTGTTCGGAGATCACCCGCAGCGGTGGAATCGTTGCCGCTCCGGCCAGCTTGTCGCGCAACGACTTGGCCAGATCGCTCATCTGCGCAAAGTCGCCGGCGCCCTTCTGGTGAATCCAGCGAAAGAGCTGCGTCGCCCGGAAGCGCTTTTCGCCCAGGCGCTCGCAGAAGGCCGCCATCCCTTCGAGATCGAAATCGAGAAGGTTTGCGGCAGCCATGCGATCAGCGGCTGTAGATCGCCATGCCGGGGAAGAAGAAGCCGATCTCGACGGCCGCCGTTTCCGGCGCGTCCGAGCCGTGCACCGCATTGGCGTCGATGCTGTCGGCGAAGTCGGCGCGGATGGTGCCCTTGTCGGCCTTCTTCGGATCGGTCGCGCCCATCAGCTCGCGGTTCTTCGCGATCGCGTTCGGGCCTTCGAGCACCTGGATCACCACCGGCCCCGAAATCATGAACTTGACCAGGTCGTTGAAGAACGGGCGCGCCTTGTGCACGGCATAAAAAGCCTCGGCCTCGGCCTTGGACAGATGCGCCATGCGCGCGGCAACCACCTTCAGCCCCGCACCCTCGAAGCGGGCATAGATCTGTCCGATGACATTCTTGGCCACCGCATCGGGCTTGATGATGGACAGCGTGCGTTCAATCGCCATGGTGAAAAACTCTCCGAAAAATCAATGACTTGGGACAGCCGGAAATTGTAGCTGTGGAAGCTCAGCGGCCTTGTCGGGAGCCACCACGACCGCTGCCGCCGCGGCTTCCACCACCACCGCCGCCACCACCGCGACGGCGTCCGCCGCCGCCCTTCTTGCCCAGCAACGCGTCGCCGCCGATGTAGCCGACCGCCGTGCGCATCGGATCGGGCATCGCACCGCCGGGCTTGGCGCCGCCGCCACTGCCACCACGCTTTTTGCCGCGGCCACGCGCACCGGCACTGCCGTTGCCGCCGCTGCCGGGGCCTTTCGGCGGGCCTTTGTGGAAGCGTTTGTCGTAGGTCTGCTGCAGCGGGTTGGGGATCGGCGCATCGTCGTCGAGTTCGCGCTGCGGCGCGCGCGCGGCGGCCTTCAGCGCGCGCTGATCGAAGGTCTGCTGCAAAGGGTTCGGGATCGGTGCGTCATCACCGATGTCGCGACGCTGTTTGCGCTCTTCGCGGATCGCGCGTTGATCGAAGGTCTGCTGCAGCGGGTTCGGGATGTTGCTGAAGTCGGCCGACTCGGCGGCGACTTCATCGTGATGGTCCTTGAACTCGTGCTCGCGCGCCTTCAACGCCGCGTCGCCGAAACCCTCGTGCAGGTTGTACTTGCCGCCGCGCCGCTTCTTGACGATGACGTGCGCTTCATGCGACAGCGGCTGGCTCGGCTCACGGGGCTCGCGCGGTGGCCGAGGCTCACGCGCTTCGCGTGGCTCGCGTCGCGCCTGCGGCGGACGAGGCTCACGGTTGGTATCGCGCGGCTTGTTGTTGCGGCCGTCGCGTTGATCACGCTGCTCGCCCCCACGCTGCTTGTTGGCGCCGCCGCGGCCTTCGCCGAGGCCGGTCATCACGCGCAGCAGTTTCACGTCGTCCGCCGACAGGTCCACCGCCGCGCCGCGCTTCAGGCCGCGCGGCAGCACGACCGTGCCGTAGCGGATGCGGATCAGCCGGCTCACCGCCAGACCGACGGCGTCGAAGAGCCGCCGCACCTCGCGGTTGCGGCCCTCGGCGATCTTGACGCGGTACCAGTGGTTCGCGCCCTCGCCGCCGCCGTCTTCGCAACTCAGGAAGGCCGCGGTCTGGCCTTCGATCGGCACCCCGGCGAGCACGCGCGCGCGTTGCTCGTCGGTCAGCGTGCCGAGCACGCGCACCGCGTACTCGCGCTCGATGCCGAAGCGCGGGTGCATCAGCCGGTTGGCGAGTTCGCCCGAAGTCGTGAACAGCAGCAGGCCTTCGGTGTTGATGTCCAGGCGGCCCACCGATTGCCACTTGCCGTGCAGCAGGCGCGGCAGGCGGCGGAACACCGTGGGCCGGCCTTCCGGGTCATCGACGGTGACGACTTCGCCGACCGGCTTGTGGTACGCCAGCACGCGTGTCGGCAGCGGCGCGATACGCACTCGCACCGGCTTGCCGTCGATCGCCACGACGTCGCCCCACGAGACGCGCTGGCCCACATGCGCAACCTCGCCGTTCACGCTGACGCGGCCGTCAGCGATCATTTGCTCCAGGTCGCGCCGCGAGCCGACGCCGGACTGCGCCAGCACCTTCTGCAGCTTCGGCGCTTCGGCGTCGGGGGCGAGGATGCGGCGCTCCGGCGCTGCGTTGTCGGGTGCAGCGCCGGGTTCATCCGCTGCTGTTGCGGCAACCGGCGCATCGATCACTTCATCGGCCGGCGGCAGGAGCGTGCACGGCGTGTCGTCGTCGTCGAAGCTGGCGTCCTGCACGATGGCGAAGACCTCGCTCGCGTCGGGCATCGGCGGACGCGAGGCATCGTCGGCCAACGGCGCCGGCGCAGCGCCGTCGCGCCCCTCGCGGCTGTCTTTGCCCTTGCGGCCACGCCGGCGCTTGCGTCGCGGGCGTTGCCCGGCACCGCCCTGCTCGCCCTCGCCGGCGTCGGCCGGCGGAGATGGCACAGCCTCCTGCGACGGCTGTGCCTCGTCAACGGGCGCAGCGTCAATCGTCTCGGCAGGCGCTGCCTCGTCGGCGGCAGCCACCTTGGCCGGCGCGCGCCTGCGGCGCGGACGCGGCGCGGGTGCGTCCTCGTCAGGCGCCACGGCAGGCACAGCGGGAACCGTGTCGTCGGCGTCGGTGGCGTCGGGGTCGTGGCTCATGAGGCAGTCGATTCGGAATCGCCGTGGATTGGCTGGGGTGGCTCTGCGCTGTTTGCCGCAGGTTCAGCGGTCTCGAGGGCGAGCGAGGCCTGGCCGTCGGCGGCAACCATGTCATCCATCAAGCCCGGTTGGCCGGCGAGTGCGTCGGCGATGCGTTGCTCGCCGCTGCCGCCGGTGGCATCGAGCTCGGGCAACTGGTCGAGGCTGGCCAGGCCGAGGTCGTCGAGGAAGTGGCGCGTCGTCGCATACAACGCCGGGCGGCCCGGCGCTTCGCGGTGGCCGATCGACTCGATCCAGCCACGGTCTTCGAGTTGCTTGACGATCTGGCTGCCGACCGCGACGCCGCGAATGTCTTCGATGTCGCCGCGCGTCACCGGCTGCCGGTAGGCGACGATGGCCAGCGTTTCGAGCACCGCGCGTGAATACTTCGGCGGCTTCTCGGGATTGAGTCGATCGAGATACTCGCGCATCTCCGGCCGGCTCTGAAAGCGCCAGCCGCCGGCCAGCGGCACGAGTTCGACGCCGCGTCCTTCCCACTCGCGCACGAGTTCGTCGAGCAGGGTCTTCAACGTGTCGTTGCCGACCTGCTCATCGAACAAGGCGCGCAGTGCCGCGAGCGGCAGCGGTTGATGGGCGCAGATGAGCGCGGTTTCGAGGATCCGTTTGGCCTCAGGCGTGTTCATGCAGACAAGGTGTGGATGCGCCGGAACGGCCGGCGGCTTCAAGGATCAGTTCGGATGACGGGCGGTACGGGCACCGAAAGCGCAGTGAGGCTGCGCAAGCTCTTCGAGCCGCGGCCCCGGCGGTGCGGCTGGGCCGTTGCGGCCGGGGCTCTCAGCCTGATTGTAGCGGCAGCGCCGCCGCGCCCGCGACCTGCTGCCAGGCCGATTGCAAATCGGCCGGCAACGCGGCCTCGAACAGCAGCGCCTGGCCGCTCACCGGATGTTCGAAGCCCAGGCGCGCCGCGTGCAAGGCCTGGCGTGTCATGCCCAGCGACGGCGCACCGCCGTAGAGCGCATCGGCGAGCAGCGGGTGGCCGCGCGACGCCAGGTGCACGCGGATCTGGTGCGTGCGGCCGCTGTGCAGGCGGCACAGCGCGGCGCTGAATCTGCCATCGGCCGCGATGCGCGTCACGTCGGTGCGCGCTGCCTTGCCGCTGCCGACAACCGCCATTCGCACGCGCGACACCGGGTCGCGGCCGATCGGCGCCTCGACCTGGAACGGCGCTGCCGGCAGCACGCCATGCGCGACGGCCAGGTACTCGCGCCGCACCTCGCGCGCGGCGATGGCGCGCACCAGCGCGGTCATCGACTGCAGCGTCTTGGCCACGACCATCAGGCCCGAGGTGTCCTTGTCGAGCCGGTGCACCACGCCGGCGCGCGGCAACTGCGCCGCGCCTCGGTGATGCGCCAGCAAGCCGTTGAGCAAAGTGCCGCGCCAGTTGCCGGGCGCGGGGTGCACCACGAGTCCGGCCGGTTTGTCGATGACGATGAGCTGCTCGTCTTCGAAGACGATCGCCAGCGACATCGGCTCGGGCGTGAAAGCCAGGCACTCCTCGGTCGGCTGGAGTTCGATCAGCACCGACTGCCCGGCTTTCAAGCGCCGCGACGCGGTGCGCGCCGGCACGCCGTCCACCGTGACCAGGCCGCGCTCGATCAGGCCCTGCAAGTGGCTGCGCGAAAATTCGGCAGCGTGCTCAACGAGCAGCTTGTCCAGACGCTCGCCATGACCCGCGGCGCCGACGCTGAAGGCGCGCTGCTCGGCCTGCGTCTCGGGCAGGTCGTCGCAGGCCACTTCCCTATAATCGCGCCCGGTTTCCACAGAGGTCATGGGGCGCGATTGTCGGCCCTGTGCAAACGATGCTCTCACTGTTCCAACGCTCGTCTGTCGTTCTCTGCGCGGCCCTTGTGCTCGCCGCTTGCGGCAGCAGCGACAAGATCGATCCGAACTCGACCAAGGCCGTCGAAACGCTGTACGCCGAGGGCAAGGACGAGCTGGCCAGCGGCGGCTACGAGCGTGCGATCAGAATCTTCGAACGCATTGAAGGCCGCGCCGCCGGCACGCTGCTGGCGCAGCAGGCCTCGCTCGACCTGGCCTACGCGCAGCATCGCAGCGGCGACCGCGCGGCGGCGCTGGTCACGCTCGACCGCTTCATCAAGCTGAACCCGTCGAGCCCGGCGCTGGACTACGCGCTGTACCTGCGCGGCGTCGCCAACTTCAACGACAAGCTCGGCATCCTGTCGGCGCTGTCGCGTCAGGACCTGTCGGAGCGCGACCAGCAGGCCTCGCGCGACGCCTACCAATCGTTTCGCCAGGTGTCCGAGCAGTTCCCGCAGTCGCGCTACGCCGCCGATGCGCGGCTGCGCATGGATTACATCGTCAACGCACTGGCCGAGTACGAGTTGCATGTCTCGCGCTACTACTTTCGCCGTGGCGCCTACGTGGCGTCGGCGAACCGCGCGCAGCAGGTGCTGCTCGAGTTTCCGCAGTCGCCGGCCACCGAAGAGGCGCTGCACCTGATGGCGACGAGCTACCAGCAACTCGGCCTCGACTCACTGCGCGACGATGCGCAGCGCGTGCTGGAGAAGAACTTTCCGCAGAGCCGGTTTCTCGGCGGCACCGACGCCCGCTCACAAAAGTCGTGGTGGCAGTTCTGGTGAGATGTCGGCCCCTCGCCCGCTTCGCGGGCACTCCCCCCAGGGGAGACGCGGGCCGGACGCTTGGGAGCGGCCCGGCGCTGGCCCGCGCGGATTCAATGAGCTGAGGCAAGCTCGCTGAGCCAAGCGATCGCGTCGGCCTCGGCTTGCAGCCGCGCCATCGGCGGCAACGCCGCGATCAGGCGTTTGCCGTAGGGCATGCGAACGACGCGCGGGTCGCAGATGACGAGCAGGCCGCGATCGGTTTCGCTGCGCACCAGGCGTCCGGCGCCCTGCTTCAGCGACACCGCTGCGTCGGCGACGAAGCACTCGTTGAACGGGTTGCCGCCTGCGGCCTCGATCTGCCGGACGCGCGCTTCGATCAGCGGGTCGTTCGGCGGCGGAAACGGCAGCTTGTCGATGAGCACACATTGCAGCGCGTCGCCGGGCACGTCGATGCCCTCCCAGAACGTCTGCGAGCCGACGAGCGCCGCGGCCGGCGCCGCAAGAAAGCGCTGCAGCAGCGCGCGTTTCGGGCCGCTGCCTTGCACCAGCACCTCGATCTGTGAGGCGCCGGCCGCGTCGAGCCCGGCGCGCAGCGTCTCGGCCACCAACGGCAGCGCACGCAATGTCGTCGTCAGCACGAAGGTGCGACCGTTCAGTGCCGCCGCGCAGCGCGCGGCCAGTTCGGCCACCGCGGCGGCGTGGCCGGCTTCGTTCGGCTTCGGGAACTGCGGCGGCACGTACAGCCGCGCGTGGTTCGCGTAATCGAACGGGCTGCCGACGCGCAGCGTGCGTGCGTCTTCGAGCGCGGCCGAACGCGTGAACCAGGAGAGCGCCGCATCGTCGCCGAGCGTGGCCGAGGTGAAGACCCAGGCCTTCGGCGCCTTCGCGCGCTGCGCGGTGATGACGTCGCGGATGTCGAGCGGCGATTCGATCAGCCGCACCGCATGCGGCGACAGATCGATCCAGCGCACGCGGTCGGCGGCGCTGTCCTCGGCGAACGTATGCGCGGCTTTGCACAACGCTGCGGCACGCTCGGCCAGGCGGCCGAGATCGGGGCCGACATCGATCGCGGCCTGCAGCGCCTGCCCGGCCGCCGCGGCCGTTTGCGCCAGCGACGACAGCGCCTGAACGAACGCCGGTTGCCCGGCGCGCTCGCTCCAGCGCAACTTGAGCAGCGCACGCACCTCGCGCAGCGGAGCGGCTGCGGCCAACCGCAGCTCGCGCGCGTCGCGTTCAATGGTGCCGGCCAGCGCCGACCAATCAGCGAGCCCGCGCGCTTGCGCCAGGCCCACGGCGGTGAGATCACGCGCGAAGTCGATCAACTGCGAGCTGCCGAGCGCCAGACCGAGGAACTGCACGCCGGCATCCGAGAGTTGATGCGCTTCGTCGAACACCACCGCTTCGACGCTCGGCAACAGCTCGGCCATGCCGCTGTCTCGCACCGCCAGGTCGGCGAAGAACAGGTGGTGGTTGATGACGACGAGATCGGCCGCCATCGCTTCGCGCCGCGCCTTGACGACGTGGCAGGCGTTGAACTGCGGGCAGTCGCTGCCCAGGCAGTTGTCGCGCGTGGAGGTGACGAGCGGGATCACCGGCGAGCGCTCGTCCAGGCCGTCGATCTCGGCCAGGTCGCCGCTCTTCGTCGACGGCACCCAGGCTTCGATGCGCGACAACGCGCGCAGCGCAAAGCGGTCGGGCGCGTCGAAGCCGTGCCGCGCCTGCTGCAATCGATGCAAACACAGGTAGCTCGACCGCCCCTTCAGCAGCGCCACGCGCACCGGCACGCCGAGCGCGTCGACCAGCCGCGGCAGGTCGCGCAGGAAGAGTTGGTCCTGCAGACTTTTCGTCGCGGTGGAGACGAGCGCGCGTTTGCCGGAGAGCAGCAACGGCACGAGGTAGGCGAAGGTCTTGCCGACGCCGGTGCCGGCTTCGGCGACGAGCGCTTCACGGTCGTCGATCGCAGACGCCACCGCCTGCGCGAATTCTTGCTGAACCGCACGCTCGGTGTAGTCGGCGTCGGCGGCGGCCAGCGCGCCGCCGCTGCCGAAGGCCCGGGCGACCGCATCCGCCAGAGAAGACGGCGGCGCGGTCACGCGGGCTCTGGCGGATCGATCGACAGCTCGAGCCTCGAAATCTGATCGCGCAGCAGCAGCCGGCGCTTCTTCAAACGTCGCAACGCCAGGTCATCGAGCGGCATTTGTTCGGCGGCGCGGTCGATCAGGCTGTCGAGGTCGGCGTGTTCCATGCGCAGCTCGATCAGGCGGCGCTGGGGCGAGTGCAGGTTCTGGTCCATCGTCGTCGTTAGCCGGCGAGTGTAGGTGCGCGGCATCAGTTCACATCCGGGCACCATCGGCCGCCCGCCCCTTACCGTATATTGCGCGGATGCCCGCGACCGCCGCCCCGACGCCTGCCTACCGACTCAACGCGGCCACCGGCATGCATCGCGGTGACCGCCAGTACCAGCAGGATCAGGTCGAGCTGATCGCCCATTCGCGCGTGCCCGGTTGCGCGTTGGCCGTGCTGGCCGACGGCATGGGCGGCAAGAGCGGCGGGCGCAAGGCGGCCGACCAGGTGATCATGGTGGCGCGCCAGCTCTACGAACGCCATGTGCCGGAAAAGGACGATGCACCCGACCTGCTGCGGCAGGTGGTGCAGGAGTCGCACACGATGATCAAGCTGACGGCGATGACGGCCGAAGAAGAGCCGCACAGCACGATCGCCGCCTTCATCATCGGCCCCAACCGGCGATGCGACATCGTCCACGCCGGCGATTCGCGCGTCTACCACTTCCGCGGCTCCGAGATGGCCAGCCGCACGATCGATCACTCGTATGTGCAGCGGCTGATCGACGAAGGCCAGATCACCGAGGAAGAAGCCAACACGCATGCGCAGTCGAACCTGCTCACCGGCTGCCTGGGCACCCATGCCGACCCGCCTCTGGCCGTGCGCGAGTTGGGCACGCTCGAGATCGGCGACTCGGTGCTGGCTTGCAGCGACGGCCTGTGGCACTACTTCACGCCGCGCGAGATCGGCGCCATCGTGCACACACTGCCGGCACGCGAGGCCAGCGAGATGCTGGTGTCGAAGGCGCGCCAGCGTGCCCGCGGCGGCGGCGACAACCTGTCGCTGGCACTGGTGCGCGTGGAGACGCTGGAAAACCTGCCGCGCCGCTGAACACCCGGCGGGGCGTGACGGCAGGTCAGCGCACGGGCGCCGACGCCGCTGCCGGTGCAGGCACGGGCAGCGATGGCGAGGGCGAGCGCTTTGCGTCGCGCTCGCGGTTTCGCTGCTCGACCGCCGCCCGATGTGCGGCCACCTCTTCAGCGCGGCGCTTCGAGGCCGCGGCGCGCCCGGCCGCCGCCGCACGCTCTTTGGCGGCGGCCGAGGCGCCGCGGCGCGCCTCGCGCGGCGCCGAATCTGCAGACTCGGCAGCATCTGAAGGCGATGACGGCGCCGCCGTCGCCCCGCTTGCCGGCGTGGCGGCCGCGGGCGGCTGACGCGATTCATCGGCCCGCGCCTGGGCATCCTGGCGCTCGCGGATGCGGGCCTCACGGTCCGCCGCTCGGCGCTTGCGCTGCACGTCGTCGAGCAGCGCGCGCTGGTGATCGAGTTGCTGCATCGCCGCGCGACGTTCGGCGCGAACTTCGAGCAGACACGCCGTCACGGCAAAGCGCTCGGCGCACGCGGCTTCGCCGGCATGCGCCCGGGCCTCGACGTCGCTGCGCTCGCGCTCGATGCGCTGGCGTTGCGACGTGTCGTCGTCGGCAGCGCGTGCAGCGAAAGCCGCCAGCAACGCTGTCAGCGCAAAGCTAAGTGATCGACGTATCGACATCGCGTCGCTCCAGGGCCAGGAACTCGGCCGACTGCATCTCCATCAAGCGCGACACCGTGCGCGGAAACTCATGCGCCAGCGGGCCTTCGACGTACAGCTGATCGGCCGGCACCTCGGCCGACATGATGAGCTTCACGCGGCGGTCGTACAAGACGTCGATCAACAGCGTGAAGCGCCGGGCCTCACTCGACATGCGCGGCGGCATCTGCGGCACGTTCGACAGGATCAGCGTGTGAAAGCGGCTGGCGATCTCGAGATAGTCGTTCTGCGAGCGCGGGCCGCCGCAGAGCCACTTGAAATCGAACCAGACCACGCCGCCGGCCTTGCGCCGCGCCGTGATCTCGCGCTGCTCGATGCGCAGCAGCGGATCTTCGTCGCGGGCTTCGGCAATCTCGTCGAAGGCCTTCGTCAGCGCCGCTTCGGCCTGCGCGCCCAGCGGCCAGTGGTAGCGCTGCACATGCTGCATCGTGCGGCTGCGGTAGTCGGTGCCGGCATCGACGTTGATCACTTCGAGCTTGTCTTTCAGCAGAGCGATCGCCGGCAGGATGCGGTCGCGATGCAAGCCGTTCGGGTACAGGTTGTCCGGGTGGAAGTTCGACGTCGTGACGATCGAGACGCGGTTGGCGAACAGCGCGTCGAGCAGGCGGTGCAGGATCATCGCGTCGGTGACGTCCGAGACATGGAACTCGTCGAAGCAGATCAGCCGGAAACGCCGCGCGATGCGCGCGCCGAGTTCCTGCAACGGGTTGGGCGTGCCCTTCAAGTCTTGCAACTCACGGTGCACCTCGCGCATGAACTCGTGGAAGTGCAGCCGCGTCTTGCGCGTCAGTGGCACCGACTGGAAGAAGCAGTCCATCAGGAAGCTCTTGCCGCGGCCGACACCGCCCCACATGTAGACGCCGCGCGGAATCGGCGGGCGCACGAGGAGTTTCGTCACCGCGTTGCTGCGCCGCGCCTTGTAGTCGGCCCACTCCTGCTCGCAGCGCTCGAGCGCGTCGATCGCGCGCAGTTGCGCGGCGTCGCTCGCGTAGCTGCGCTGTCGCAGCGTGGCGTCGTACAGCGCGCGAACGCCCACGCTAGAAATTCAGCGTGCGTTTATCGACAGCCAATGCGGCTTCCTTCGTCGCTTCCGACAGCGACGGATGCGCATGGCAAATGCGCGCCAGGTCTTCGCTGCTGGCCTTGAACTCCATCGCGACGACGCACTCGGCGATCAGCTCGGACGCCATCGGGCCGACGATGTGCACGCCGAGGATCTCGTCGGTCTTTGCATCGGCGAGCATTTTCACCATGCCCGTCGTGTTGCCGAGCGCGCGGGCGCGGCCGTTGGCCATGAAGGGAAACGTACCGGCTTTGTAGGCGACGTTGCGCGCCTTCAACTGCGCTTCAGTCTCTCCGACCCAGGCGATTTCGGGGTGCGTGTAGATGACCCAGGGAATGGTGTTGAAGTTGACGTGCCCGTGCTGGCCGGCGA
>CADEEN010000026.1 GCA_902826345.1 uncultured Burkholderiales bacterium
CCGAGTGCCTCGGTGTCGAACTTCAGCGCCATCACCTGTTCTGCCGAGCGCAGCATCACACCGCGCCACGGCGGACCGTTCTGGCACCACGCATGGGCAACGATGTCGGCGCGCGCGATGCCGAGTCCACGTGCGATGCGCGACACGTCGGCTTCGTCGAGTGGGCCGCTCCTGATCCGCGGCGGCGCAGCAAACGCCAGCCGCTGGCCGTCGCGGCGAATGCGCACCAGGCCGACGCCGCACTCCTGCACGATCGTTTCGCCCTTCGGTCGGCCGCCGGCCTCCAACCAGGCGTGGCAACTGCCGAGCGTCGGATGCCCGGCGAACGGCAACTCGCGGCCGGGGCAGAAGATGCGCACGGCGTAATCGGCATCGGCGTGCGTTGGCGTCGA
Organism: uncultured Burkholderiales bacterium; assembly: GCA_902826345.1. Classification (GTDB taxonomy): domain Bacteria; phylum Pseudomonadota; class Gammaproteobacteria; order Burkholderiales; family Burkholderiaceae_C; genus CADEEN01. The sequence continues at coordinate 393 of CADEEN010000026.1, forward strand.
GACAAACGTCGCTTCCGACAAGTTGGTCCAGTTGGTGAAGCGCTGCATTGCCGCAGCGTGGAGCCCGCTGCCGTCGAGCACGACGGCCAGCGGGTTGCCCGCGAGCGGCATGTCGGTGAAGACATCGACCTGTTTGAACGATCGCTTCATGCAGCCGCCTTCAACACCCGCGCCAGCGCGGCGATGCCGGCCTCGATCTGCTGCGGCGGCGAGGTGACGAACGACAGGCGCAGCGTGTTCCTGCGTGGCGCGCTGGCATAGAACGCCGCGCCGGGCACGAAGGCCATGCCGGCCTCGACCGCTTTGGGCAGCAGCGCCACCGCGTCGATGTGCGCCGGCAACTCGAGCCAGAAGAACATGCCGCCGACCGGCGTCACCCACTGCGCGATGCCGCTCAGGTGCTTGACGAGCGAGGTCTGCATCGCATCGCGGTGCAACTTGTAGCGCGCACGGATCGCCGGCACATGCGTGTCGAGGAATCCGTTGCGAATCACTTCATGGACGATCCGCTGATTGAAGATCGGCGTGTGCAGGTCAGCCGCTTGCTTGGCCTGCAGCAGCTTCGGATACAGCGCCGGCGGCGCGACGATGTAGCCGAGTCTCAACCCCGGCGCCAGCACCTTGGAGAACGAGCCGAGATAGAGCACGCCCTCGGGCCAGCGCGAGGCCAGCGACGGCGGCGGTGGCGCGTCGAACCACAGGTCGCCGTACGGGTTATCTTCGAGCAGCGGCAGGGTCTGCTCTTGCGCGGCGACGACGATGGCCGTGCGCCGTGCCTCGCTGTAAACATGCCCGGTCGGGTTCTGGAAGTTCGGCAGCAAGTAAGCGAAGCGCGCGCCGCCGGCCGCGGCGGCCAGCGCGTCGGGCAACGGGCCTTCGTGGTCCGATGCCAACGCAACGATGGTCGGCTCGTACGGCGCGAAGGCCTGCAACGCGCCGAGGTAGGTGGGGGTCTCGACGAGCACGCGCGCGTCGTTGTCGATCAGCACCTTGGCGGCGAGGTCCAGGCCCTGCTGCGAGCCGGTGGGGATTAGCACCTGGACGGCGGTCACGTTCATGCGCTGGTGCTCGTTCAAATGCGCGGCGACCCACTCGCGCAGCGGCGCAAAGCCTTCGCTGGCCGCGTATTGCAGCGCTTCGCGCGGCGCGTCGCGCAGCACTTTCGTGCAGGCCTCGCGCATCGCTTGAACAGGAAACGTGTCGGCAGAAGGCAGCCCACCGGCCAGCGAGACGATGCCCGGCTTTTCGGTGACCTTCAGGATCTCGCGAATGATCGACGGGTTCATGCGCTCGGCGCGGCGCGCCGGCGTGAAGGGTGTTTTTGCGTTCATGTTCTCGAAGCCAATACCGGCATGCGTTTGCCGATGAAAACGACGGCGACCACCGCCAGTGCGAAGAAGACGGTTGTCGCTTCGAGTTTCTCGCCGAGCAGCGGCACCGCTGCGAGCAGCGCGAGAAACGGTTGCAGCAATTGCACCTGCGACACGCGCATCACGCCGCCGAGCACGAGGCCGCGGTACCAGGCGAAGAAGCCGAGCCACATCGAAAACAGCGTCACGTAGGCGAAGCCGCCCCACGACGCGGCGCGCACGTCGGCCGCGTTGGCCGGCCAGGTGGCGAGCATCGCCGGCAGCGTGAACGGCAGCGACAACACCAGCACCCAGCAGATGACCTGCTCGGCCGGCAGCGTGGCCGAGACGCGAGCGCCGGCGACGTAGCCGATCGACGCGCTTGCCACCGACAACAGCAACAGCCCATCGGCGGCGGACAGGCTGCCTTGACCTTGCAGCGCGGCAAAGCCGATGACGATCGCGCAACCGATGACGGCGCAGAGCCAGAAGCCGAGCGACGCGCGCTGGCGCAATACGAGCGCGGCCGCGACGGCGGTGCCCAGCGGCAGCACGCCGGTGACGACGGCGGCGTGCATCGCATCGACCTGGCGCAGCGCCAGTGCCAGAAACAGCGGAAAGCCGACGACGGTGCCGACGGCGCACACGGCCAGCGCGGCCCAATGCTCGCGCGCCGGCCGCGCCGCGCCGACCCAGCGCAGGTAGCCGACCGACAACAGCCCCGCCAACGCCGCACGACCCGCGGTGACGAAGGCCGGCGGCAGTTGCGGCGCGCTCGCATCGCCGACGGCCAGCCGCGTCATCGGCAGCGTCAGCGCGAAGATGACCACGCCGAGCAGGCCCAGCATGAAGCCGCGCGAGGTGTCGCTGCGATTCATGCCATCAGCATCCAGACGGCAGTCATTGCAAGCACGCAAGCCATCGCACGGTTGAACCACAGCAGCCGATCGCCTTGCGACAACCACAGCCGCAGACCCGCGCCGACCACTGCATACGTGAAGTTGCTGGCGAAGCCGTAGGCCGCGGCGATCGGCAGCACCACCGCCAGCCGCACTGCGACTTCGCCTTCGACAGCGACCCACGTGCCGGCGATCGTCAGCGCGTTGATCCAGGCCTTGCCGTTGACGAATTGCAGCGCAACGCCGCGGGCGAAGCCGACATCGAGCGCGCTGCGCGACGACGGCGATGTCTCGCCGATCGCCGCGCGCGAACGCTGCGCCAGCTTCCACGCCAGCCACAGCATGTAGGCCGCGCCGACGACGCGAATCGTCGCGCCGAGCGCCGGCAGCGTCGTCACCAGCGTGCCCAGGCCGGCGGCGCTGGCAAGCAGCAGCAGGCACCAGCCGAACGGCACGGCGACGACGAAGCGCATCGCGTGCGCCAGGCCGTGGTTGGCCGCCATCGCCGCCGACAGCGTCGTGTTCGGCCCGGGCGTGAACGCCATCGCCGTCGTGTAGGCGAGCAGCGCGGCGAGTTCGGTGGCGGGCATGCGGCGAGTCTAGGCGCGCGAGGCAGTACAGCGTCAGTACACTTTGGCTGTCACTGACACGTCCTGTACTGCCGACGATGGCCACACACCCGAACCTGCCCGCCCTTCCCGCGTTCGAGCGCGGCGCGCTCGCGTCGCTGCCCGAGCAGCTCGCGCAGTGGTGGAGCGCGCAGATCCGCACGCGCACGCTTGCCGCGGGCACGCGGCTGCCGTCGGTGCGCGACGCGGCGCGGCGTCTCGGCCTGTCGCCGTCGACCGTCGTCGCCGCGTACGACCAACTGCAAGCGCAAGGCTTGGTCGAAGCGCGCGCGCAGCGCGGCTACTTCGTGCGCGAGTCCGGCAGGCGCGGCGCGGCGGCGCAAGCTGCGCCGCTGCAGCGCCGCGCGCCGCCGCTGGATGCCGCGGCGATGGTGCGCAGCATGTTCGAGCACCGCGGCGACAAGGCCGCGTCGCCCGGCATCGGCACGATCCCGCCCGACTGGCTCGACCTGCCGCTGCTGCACAGCGCGCTGCGCCGTGCCATCGCCGACGACGCCGCCGAGGCCGGCAGCCTGCGCTACGGCGATCCGGCCGGCGACGCGCGGCTGCGCACGGCGCTGACGCACCGCCTGGCCGACCTCGGCATCGCCAGCCACGCGTCGCAGATCGTCACCACCGCCGGCGCCACCGCGGCGCTCGATCTCGTCGCGCAATTGCTGCTGACGTCCGGCGACAGCGTGCTCGTCGACGAGCCCGGCTGGCCGGTGGAGTTCGCGCGCCTGGCGCTGATGGGCGTGCGCTGCATCCCGGTGCCGCGCGCGCACGACGGGCCCGATCGCGCGGCGATGCGGCGCATCCTTGCCAAACACCGCGGGCCCGACAAGCCGCGCGCCTACGTCACGGTGTCGGTGCTGCACAACCCGACGGGCAGCTCGATCACGCTGGCCGCCGCGCACGAGGTGCTGAAGATCGCCGAGGCGTACGACCTCGCGATCGTCGAAGACGACAGCTACGCCTGGCTGGCGAGCAAGGAGGCGCCGCGGCTGTGTGCGCTCGACCAGTTGCAGCGCACGGTTTATGTCTGCGGCTTCTCGAAGATCCTCACGCCGGCGTGGCGCGTCGGCTTCCTGGCCGCGGCACCGGCGCTGGTGGAGCGCGCGATCGACCGCAAGCTGCTGACGACGCTCGGCGCGCCGGGCCTGGCCGAGCGCGCGCTGGCGATCGCGCTCGAACAAGGCGCCATGCGCCGCCACGCCGAGCGCATCACGCAGCGCCTGGCGGCGGCGCGCACGCGCACCGTGCGCCTGGCGCAGGAGTCAGGCTTTGTCTTTGCGACGCCGCCGCAGGGCCTGTTCGGCTGGGTGGACACCGGCGTCGACAGCGAACGCCTGGCCGCGCTGCTGCATGGTGAGGGCTGGCTGCTGACGCCGGGCAGCCTGTTTCACGTCACGCCGCAGCGCTCGACGCTGATGCGCGTCAATTTCGCCGTCGCCCAGGAAGCGCGGCTGTGGCGCGTGTTGCGTGAGGCGCGCGAGCGCCTCGGCAAGCCGCCACGCACCGCCGCTGCCGACCACCCGGCATTACCCGCCCCCCACTCTTTCGGGGGCTCACTGAGTCGCAACCGGGCGTAACATAAGGGCACAAATTCGCCCTTGCCTTTGCTGCATTGGGCTAAACACACGTCGTGACTTTCGAATCCACCCTGCCGCTCGGCGAGCCTGAACTGATGCGCGTCAGCGCGTTCGAGCGCTACCTGGACGAGTTGCGGCGCGAAAGCGGCGACGCCTCGCTGACCCGTCTGTCGTCGCTGAATCCGTCGCTGCTGCAGGACCTGCTGCGCTTCGAGCAGGATGGACGCCGCACCGAGGTGCTGGAAGTCATCGCCGCCTGCGTGCGCCACGCGCGGCCGCTGGCGATCTATCTGCAATGCGGCCTGCGCGTCGTGCCGTTGACGCTGTTTCCCAACGAGCGCCTGGTGCACTGCCCGCTGCACATGCACGAGTTCCTCGCGCAACGCCTGTCCGACATGACGGTGCTGCGCGTCGAGCCGGCGATGCTGCGCCCGCCGGGCGATCCGGAAGAAGCGCTGGTCGGCGAGCCGCACCTCTACCAGCCGCTCGGCCCCGTGGCCTGGGAGCTGGCGATGCGCGGCTCGCGCGAGCAACTGCTGCCCGAGATCGGTGGCCCGGCCGCCTACCGCGTGGCGCTGGGCACCAACCTGCGCGATGTCGTGCTGACCGGCGTCGTGCAGGCGGCCGTCAACCGCCTGCACCGCGAAAGCGCGAACCTGCGCGAGATGGCCGAGTGGCCAGGCCTGAACCGCGCCCGCGCGATGCGGCTTCTCAATGCGCTGTATTTGCAGGGCGGGCTGATCGTCAGCCGCACGCACCCCGTCGCGAGCAACGAGAGCTGGTTCGGCAGCACCACCCGCAGCTAGCGAGAGCCGAGCGCCTCCCAGCGCTCCAGCGCTGCCGTCAATTCATCGTCGATCTGCGTTGCACGCACGTGCAACGCCGTGGCGCGCTGCGGGTCTTTCGCGTACAGCGCCGGGTCGGCGATGTCGGCCGCGACCTGCTTCTGCTCCGCTTCCAACGCTTCGATGCGTGCCGGCAGCGCGTCGAGTTCGCGCTGCTCCTTGTAGCTGAGCTTGGCCTTCGTGGTCGCGCGCGGCGCCGCAGCGTTGCGCATTGCGGCGGGGGGCACAGCGGCGACGACACGCGCGCGCGCACGCTGCGTCAGCCAGTCGGTGATGCCGCCTTCGTACTCGCGCCACATCCCGGGCTTGCCGCCGAACTCGGCGTCGCCCTCCCAGGCGACGACGCTGGTCACCACGTTGTCGACGAAGCGCCGGTCGTGGCTGACGAGAAACGCCGTGCCCGAGTAGTCGGCGAGCAGCGCTTCGAGCAGTTCGAGCGTTTCGATGTCGAGGTCGTTCGTCGGCTCGTCGAGCACGATGACGTTGGCCGGCAACGCGAACAGCCGCGCCAGAAGCAGGCGGTTGCGCTCGCCGCCGGACAGCGTGCGCACGGGCGAGTTGGCGCGCTCGGGTGAGAACAAGAAGTCGGTGAGATAGCTCATGATGTGCTTCCTCGCGCCACCAACTTCGACCCACTCGCTGCCCGGGCTGATCGTGTCGGCCAGCGTTGCGTCGAGATCGAGCCCTTCGCGCAACTGATCGAAGTACGCCACCTGCAGGTTGCTGCCGCGGCGCACGCGGCCTCGGCTCGGCTCCAGCTCGCCGAGGATCAGCTTCAGCAGCGTTGTCTTGCCGGCGCCGTTGGGGCCGACGAGGCCGACCTTGTCGCCGCGCAGGAAGGTGGCGCTGAAGTGGTCGATCAGCATCCGGTCGCCGTAGCCCATCGAGACGTCGTCGAGCTCGGCGACGATTTTGCCCGTCGGCAAGCCGGTGGCGAGTTCGAGCTTGACCTGGCCCACGCGGTCGCGCCGCGCCACGCGCGTCGCGCGCAGCTTCTCCAGCCGCGCGATGCGGCCGACGCTGCGCGTGCGCCGCGCTTCGACGCCCTTGCGCACCCAGACCTCTTCGGCGGCGAGCAGCTTGTCGGCGCGCGCGTTGGCCAACGCCTCGCTCTCCAACTCGCGCGCCTTCGTCATTTCGTAGGCGGCGTAGTTGCCGGGGTACGAGCGCAGCACGCCGCGGTCGAGTTCGATGATGCGCGTCGCCACTGCGTCGATGAAGGCGCGGTCGTGCGAGATCAGCAGCGTGGCGTGCGTGGACTCGTTGAGCAGGCCCTGCAGCCACGCGATCGCATCGAGGTCAAGGTGGTTGGTCGGCTCGTCGAGCAGCAGCACGTCGGGCTGCGCGACCAGCGCCTGCGCCAGCGCGACGCGCTTCTTCGTACCGCCCGACAGCGTGCCGACGAGCGCAGCGCCGTCCAAGTGCAGGCGCTGCAGCGTTTCATCGACGCGCTGCTCCCAGGTCCAGCCGCCGAGCGCCTCGAGGCGGGTCTGCAGCGCATCGAGGTCATCTTCCGGCGCATGCGCTTCGAAACGATCGCGCAACGTCCGCGCCTCGGCCACGCCTTCGGCGACGACGTCGAACACCGAATGCGCCGCATCGAACAGCGGCTCCTGCGGCACGTAGACGCGCCGCGTGCCCTGCTGCGCTTGCAGCGTGCCGTCGTCGACGCGCTCCAGCCCGGCCAGGATCTTCAGCAGCGACGACTTGCCCGCGCCGTTGCGGCCGATCAGCGCCACACGCTCGCCGTCGTCGAGCGAAAACGCGGCGCCGTCGAGCAGGGGGACGTGACCGTAGGCGAGGTGGGCGTTGGTGAGGGTGAGCAGCGGCATGCCGGCGATTGTCGCGGCCGCCGCTGCCCACGACGGCTCGCCCTCAGTTCGTCGCCAATCGTCGCCCCAGCGAAACGCCGTAGGCGGCGGCGCGCGCAGCCAGTACCGGGTCGGCGCTCGGCGCAATGCCCGCCGGCAGCACCGTCGGGATGAAGGTCTCGCGGTCGCAGGCCTCGTCGCCGAGGCGGTCGATCACGATGCGGCCCATGTTGACCTCGCTGCGGTCGGCCGGCCAGGGCTCGGTCGGGTCGGTCAACTGATCGCCCGGCCGCGCCAGTTGCGCTATCACGTTGAACGCCACCGGCCCCTTGGCCACGCGCTCGGCGAACTCGGCGCGCAGGAAGTCGGCGCCCTTGGCCTTCGCTTCGTCGTCGGAGAGGCCGACGCGGCCGGCGGCCGGCTCGAAGCGCCAGCGCAGCGCTTGCGTTTTGCCCGATGCGTCGCTGGCGATGAAGGCGTTGGTGCTCCAGTACGGCACCGTGCCGAAGCTCGCCGGCACCGGCTGGCCGCCGAGGTAGGCGGCCTGTTTGGTGGTCGCCGGGTTGGCCTTCGAGAAGGCGGCGATCGCCTCGGGGTTCATCTTGCCGCTGGCGTCGGGCGCGCGCACCTTCAGGAACTCGACGAACTGCGCCGGTGTCTGCGCGAAGAAGTGCGGCGCGGAGACGAAGATCCACTCAAGGCGCTCGTTGCCGTCGGCCAGGCGCAGTGCGATGCCGCGCACCGACTTGGCGTTGTCCGGCGCCTTCGGGTTGCCGCCGCCGACGGAGAAGCGGCCGATCAGCGGCGTGCGCTTGCCGCTCTGGAACATCGCCGCGCGCGTCACGCCCGCCGCCTGTGCCGAGGCTTCGAACTGGCCGGCAAAGCAGAAGCCCTTGGCGTGCGACGCCCGCGCCTTGTGCATGCCGAAGACGCCGTTGAGCGCATCGACCGTATCGCCGGGCGGCACCGCGGCGGCCGTGGCCATCGCCGGCTTGGTGTCGGCCATCGCGGGTTTCGACGCGGTTGATTGCGGCCCGCCAGTGCTGGCGCAGCCGGCGGCGGCGCCGACCAGCGTCAGCGCCAGCAGGTTGCGCGTGGACCGAGAAGTTCTTCGTTGCATGGGTACTCCTTGAAGTGAGCGCGGTTGAAGCGACGTTTGATCGGCCGCGGCGCTGTGCGGGCAATCCTGCGCTAGTCGTTGCAGCAGTCGTTTTCTTACACGCACACGTGCCGTTGTCGATCAGCGTGAGCCGGCGCGCGTGCGCGTTGTCGTTGCGCTTGTCAATCCCCCGCGTTCGAGCCGCCGGGTCTTCACTGGGTGCGCATGCAGTCTGAAATCAAGATTCGCGTCGATAGAATGAAAAATCTTTCTCACCCGCACTTCATGAGCGCCGTAGTCTGCAGCGACGTCAACCCTTCGTGCCTCGAGCTGAAGAGCGCGGCGCTGACGCTGATGGCGCTGGTGCTGAAGACGACCGATCTGGCGCAACTCGCCGACGAGCTGTCGCAGCGCGCCGGCGCGATGCCCGGCCTGTTCGACGACGAACCCGTGGTGGTCGATCTGTCGTTCGTGCGCGAAGCGGCAGAGCCGATCGACTTCGACCTGCTGGTCGTGCTGCTGATGCAATACGGCATGCGTCCGGTGGCCGTGCGCGGCGGTATGGCCGGGCAGATGGCGGCGGCGCTCGCGTCCGGGCTGCTCGAAGCGCCCGAAGGTGCGCGGCCGCTGCTGCGCGAAGTGCCGGCGCCTGAAGTGATCATCGAGCGCATCGTCGAGAAGATCGTCGAGGTGCCCGTTGAGGTGCAGCTTGCAGCGCCGCCGCCGCTGGTCATCGACAAGCCGCTGCGCTCCGGCCAGCAGGTCTATGCCCAGGGCCGCGACCTGATCGTGCTGGCGCTCGTCAACTATGGCGCCGAGGTCATCGCCGACGGCGACATCCACATCTACGCGCCGCTGCGCGGCCGCGCGCACGCCGGCAAGAGCGGCAACACCGCAGCGCGCATCTACTGCCATTGCATGGAGGCGCAGGTGCTGGCGATCGCCGGCGTCTTTCGCACCACCGACGTGGCGCTGCCCGACGGCATCGTCGGCCACGCGGCGGTGGTGCGGTGGGATGGCGGGCAGCTCGCCGTCGAGCGCCTCGGTTGAACACACAAGACCAGCAAGAGGGAAGTTTTCGCATGGCCACAAAGATCATCGTCGTCACGTCGGGCAAGGGCGGCGTCGGCAAGACCACCACCAGCGCCAGTTTTGCGTCGGGCCTGGCCTTGCGCGGCCACAAGACGGCGGTCATCGACTTCGACGTCGGCCTGCGCAACCTCGACCTGATCATGGGCTGCGAGCGGCGCGTGGTCTATGACTTCGTCAACGTCATCCACGGCGAGGCCAAACTGACGCAGGCGCTGATCAAAGACAAACACAGCGACAACCTGGTCGTGCTCGCCGCCTCGCAGACGCGCGACAAGGAAGCGCTGACGAAGGAAGGCGTCAAGCGCGTGCTCGACGAGCTCGCCGAGATGGGCATGGAGTACATCATCTGCGATTCGCCGGCCGGCATCGAGACCGGCGCCACGCTGGCGATGCACTACGCCGACGAGGCCATCGTCGTCACCAACCCCGAGGTCTCGTCGGTGCGCGACTCCGACCGCATCCTCGGCATGCTGGCGTCGAAGACGCAAAGAGCCATCGACGGCAAGGAGGGCGTGCGCGAGCACCTGCTGATCACGCGCTACGACCCGGCGCGCGTGGCCAGCGGGCAGATGCTGTCGATCGACGACATCCAGGACATCCTGCGCATCCCGCTGATCGGCGTCGTGCCCGAATCGCAGACCGTGCTCAACGCGTCCAACCAGGGCGTGCCGGCGATCCACATGACCAACAGCGCGGTCGCCGAAGCCTACAAGGATGTGGTGCGGCGCTTTCTCGGCGAGAGCCGCGAGATGCGCTTCACGAAAGAAACGCGACCGACTTTCTTTCAACGCCTTTTCACGAAGGCGTCGGCATGATGTCCTGGCTGTCGTCGCTGCTCCTCGGGCCGAAGAAGAAGTCGGCCAGGTTGGCCAAGCAGCGCCTGCAAATCGTGCTCGCCCACGAGCGCAGCGCGCGTGGCCTGCCCGAGTACCTGCCGGTGCTGCAGCGCGAGCTGCAACTGGTGGTCGCCAAGTACGTCAAGGTGCCGCCGCGGGAGGTCAGCGTGCGCATCGGCCATCCGCGGCATGCGCCCGAAGGGCTCGAGGTGCGGATCGAGCTGCCGCAGCCGGCGCACGCCTGATAGTGGCGCGCCGCCGCGCAGCCGCCCACGGCGCTCGGATTTGTGAGCGTTTGGAATTGCGCGTAGTAACCGCCCTGGCCGTTCTCGGCCTCGGCGCGTCTACCCTGGCCCGCGCCGAACCCGTGGCGTCGCGCTGGCAGGCCAGCTTCGACCAGTTTGCCGCCGCGGATCGCGAGAAGCTGCCCGCGGCCGGCGGCGTGCTTTTCGTCGGCAGCTCGTCGATTCGCTTGTGGGACGGCTTGGCGGACGACTTCCGCGCGCTGCCGGTGGTCATCAACCGCGGCTTCGGCGGCTCGCGCCTTTCGGACTGCTCCGACAACCTTTCGCATCTGGTGCTGCCGTACCAGCCGCGTCAGATCATCGTCTATGCCGGCGACAACGATCTGGCCGAAGGCGCCACGCCGGCCGAGGTGCTGGCCAGTTTCGAGCGCTTCGTCAGCGGCGTGCAACGCGAGTTGCCCCAGACGCGCATCGCCTTTCTGTCGATCAAGCCGAGCCCGTTGCGCGCGGCGCTGCTGGACCGCGCGCGCGCCGCCAACGAGTTGATCCGTGCCTATGCCGTGGCTCACGCCAACGTGCAGTACATCGATGTCTTTCACAAGATGCTCGGCACGGATGGCCAGCCGCGGGCCGAGCTGTTCGGTCCCGACCGCCTGCACCTCAACCGCACGGGTTATGCGCTTTGGCGGCAGGAGATTGCGGCGCATCTGCAGTTGCCGCCGGCGGCGGCCGAGCCGGCCCCTTCGCGCCACGTCGCCGGTCACGCAACGCCTTGAGACGCTGCTTGGCGCGCGCGGCCTCGCGGTCGGCGCGCTCGCAGGACAGCGCAACGGCAAACAGTATCGCCACGCACGCTGAGAGCAAAGCGCTGTCGATCAGCCACGGCCGCTGCGCATCGATCGGGCCGAGCAACGCGAGCACCAGCGCGGCGAGCAGGACGTGGGCGCAGAACACCGGCAGCGATTGACGACCGAGCAACTCCAGCGCCCGCGGGCGCGGCGCGCGCCGTGCCCAGCGTCCACCGAAGTGCCAGGTGACGACGATCAGCGCGAACAGGCCGATCAGCCGCAGCGGGCCGAGACGCCACTTGTCATAGAGCAGGTTCAGCGATTCGCCGGTGCCGAACGGCGCCTGGCCGACGGCCTGCCGCCACACCAGGTGAACCAGCGCGATCACCACCGCCGCGGCCACTGCCCAGCTCTCGAAGGGCACCGGCTGCACCGGCCGCCCGGCCGCCCGCTCGGCGCCGATCCACAGGCCTATGATCCACAGGAACTGCCACGCCAGCCACTCGAAAGCGCCGCTTTGCGTGCGGGGCACCGGCAGCCCCGCCGACGCGACGACCGCGTCGTACAGCGCCCGCCCGGCGCCGAACTGCGCTGCCAGCCAGAGCGCGCCGGCGTCGCGCATCGCGTCATCGCCGGCGCGAAGTTGCTTCCGAGCGTAGACCGTGCCGGCCATGAAGCCGGACAACAAGACGAAGCCCTCGGCCGCGGAGACAAAACCGAAAGGCTGGCCGAGCGGGTCGGACCATCGCGTCGGGATGTGCGTGGCCGTCATCAGCAGCAACATCGGCCCGCGCAGCGCGTCGATCTCCCACAGGCGTCGGTCGGCGGCGGGGGGAGCGGTGGTGCTTCTCATGACGGCAAGGGTCGAATTGATCTTGCGAAGCGTCGTGCGCACACCGAGCACGCGACGTCGGTCGAGCCGCCGTCGCCACCAGGACAACACCCCTCGCGCAGCGCAGACTTGATTTCCGACCCGACCGGCACCAATTCGAAACAAGTGCACACTGCGCACCTCGCTGGCTGATCAGCGAATCAGGAGACGGACGATGAAGCAGTTCCTTTGGACTTTGGCGATGGCCATCGGCTTGGCCTTCACGCTGGCGCCGGCCGATGCCGAGGCCAAACGCCTGGGCGGCGGCAAGTCGTCCGGCATGCAGCGCAGTGCGCCCGACAAACCGGCGCAGAGCACGCCGGCAACGCCCGCCAACAATGCCGCCTCGCCTGCGCCGGCCGCGGCCGGCGCAACGGCCGCGGCAGCCGCGCCGAAGCGCTCGTGGATGGGGCCGATCGCCGGCCTCGCCGCCGGCCTCGGCCTGGCCGCGCTGTTCAGCCACCTCGGCCTCGGCGAAGGTCTGGCCAACTTCGTCATGCTGGCCTTGCTCGCGGTGGCGGCGTTTTTCGTCATCCGGATGCTGATGCGGCGGTTTGCCGGCGGCGCGATGCAGCAGCGGCCGCCGTTGGCGATGGCCGGCGCCGCCGCCGGCGCGCCGGCGCGGCCTGCGCCGCCGACGAGCTTCGTCGACGAGCGCCCCGGCATGCAGCGCAGCGCGGCGCCGTCGGTGACCATCGGCTCGGCGCTGACGCCGCCCCTGGCCGTGCCCGGCTTGGCCGCTGCCCACAGCGCGCCGACACTGCCGGCCGACTTCGACGGCCCGGCTTTCGAGCGGCTGGCCAAGATGCTGTTCATCCGCCTGCAAGCCGCCAACGACAAGGCCGACTTGAACGACCTGCGCAACTTCACCACGCCCGAGTTGTTCGCTGCGCTGCGCATGGACCTGCACGACCGCGGCGACAGCGCGCCGCAGCACACCGATGTGGTCAAGGTCGACGCGCAGTTGATCGACTTTGCGCAAGAGGCCGAGCAGCAGATCGTCAGCGTGCGCTTCACCGGCCTGGTGAAGGAAGAAGCGAACAGCGACGCGACGTCGTTCGACGAGGTCTGGCACGTCGTCAAGCCGCGCGACGACAGCCGCAGCTGGGCCATCGCCGGCATTCAGCAGCGGCAGTAGCCGGTGTCCGTCATCCGCCCGAGCGTTTGACGGCGAAACCTTCGGCCTGCAACAAGGCGATCACGCGCTCGGCGTGATCGCCTTGCACTTCGAGCACACCCTCTTTCGCGGTGCCGCCGCTGCCGCAAGCGCTGCGCAGGCGCTTGCCGAGCGCGGCCAGTGCCTCGGCGTCGAGCGCCAAGCCGCGCACCAGCGTCACCGTCCTGCCGCCGCGGCCCTTGCTTTCGCGGCTGACGCGCACGATGCCGTCACCGGATGGCGCTTGCGCCGCCTTGCACGCGCAGGTCGCCACGGGCTGCCGGCACGCCGGACACATGCGCCCGCCGTCGGTCGAGTAGACGAGGCCGCCGGAGCAGCTCTTGCGCACCATCAGCCGAAGACCTGTTGCAGCGCGCGGCCGAACGCCGGCGCGTCGGTCAGCAAGACGAAGACCACACCCGCCAGCGCGCCCGACAGGTGCGCGTCGTGGTTGATGCGCCCGCGCACCTGCTTGGACGCGTAGATCGTGTAGGCCAGGTACAGCACGGCGAACAGCGGCGCCGGAATCGGCAGCGGAATCGGGAAGACGACGATCGACTGCGCCGGCGTGTAGACGATCGAGGCGAACAGCACGGCGAGGATCGCCCCCGACGCGCCCAGGCTCGCGTAGTCCGGCTGCCGGCGGTGCGCCAGCCACGTGCCGGCGGCGCTGACGAGCAGGCCGAACAGGTACAGCGCGACGAAGCTGACGCTGCCGATCGCGCGCTCCAGCGAAAAGCCGAAGGCCCAGAAAGTGAAGGCGTTGAACAGCAGGTGCGGCAGGTCGGCATGCAGGAAGCCGCTGCTGATGACGGTCGCATACTGCTTTCGCGGCAGCAGCCAGTACGGGCGCAGCACGTGGCGCTCGAGGATCTGCGGCGCCTTGTAGAGCGCGAGCAGGCTGGCCGCGACCATCAGCGCGAGGATCACGCTGGCCGCGGGCGCGCCTTGGGTCAGTGCGGTCAGGGTATCTTGCATGTCGGCCGCAGTATCCCTGGCGCGTTGGCCTGCTGTGCCTGTTGCCTACCCACGAGCAAACGATGCCTGACACCATCAACACCCGCCGCACGCGCCGGCGTTCGATTCTGCTGGCGCCGTTGGGCCTGACCCTCGGCGCCGTGGCGCGCGGTGAAACTGCCGACGACGTCTGGCTCGATCTCACCGAGCCCGTGCCCGCCGGCGCGCGTGATGCGGCGCAGGCCGAACAGCGCCGGCTTCGCGTCGCCGCACAGCAGGATCGGGTGGCGCAGCGCCTGCGAGAGCTCGGTGTGGTCGAACTCGCACGCACGGTGCATGCGCGCAATGCAATCTTGGTGCGTATTACCCCGGCGCAAACCGAACTTGTTCGCGACATCCCCGGTGTGCGGCGCTTGCGAGCTTCACGCACATCGCGACCCCCTAAACCAATGCCTTGATGTAAGGGGTGCTCGGGAACCCTGTTGACGCCGGCACAACCGCGCAATCAGGATCGTTGCCCTGCCTGTGATGCAGTGTCGCGCGATCCGTGCGGTGCATCTCTCGCAGTCCGCCCGATGTTTGACCAACATCGGTTTCGACAAGGACAACTGGAGGTTGGCGTGGGAAACAAACTGATTGCCGTCGTGTTGTGCGCGTCGGCGGGTGTGCTTGCAGCGTGCGGCGGAGGCGGCGAAGCGCCCGATGCCGCCGCGGCGCAGGCCGCACCGAGGGCCACGGCGCTGGCGGCGAACTCGAACGCGCGCAGCAACTACCGCGTTGCGCTGCCTGACGGCCCGCAGCGGCAAACGCTCGACAAGCGCCTGCGCGGCGCGAGCGGCCCGGTCGAGGTGTGGGTGTCGCTCGAACAGAACTCGGTCGCCGGCGAGCGCGCCGCGCTGGTCGAGGCCGCGGGCCTCGGCGCAGCCGGCAATGCAGCCGCCCGGTCGTCGAGCATCGTGCGCCAGGGCGCTGCGGCGCACCGTCAGCGCGTGCGCCAGTCGCAGGCTGCGCTGGTGCAGCAACTGGCCTCGCTCGGCGGCAAGGAAATGGCGCGCGTGCAGAACGCGCACAACGCGGTGGCGGTGCGCATCGACGCGTCGCAGTTGACGCAGGTGGCGGCAATGGCCGGCGTGGCCAAGGTGCGGCCGGTGCTGCACTATGAGCTGAGCCTGACGGAAACCGTGCCCTACGTCGGCGGCACCGCGGTGCAGAACAGCGGTCGCGACGGCAGCGGCGTGACGGTGGCGGTGCTCGATTCGGGCATCGACTACACGCACCGCAATCTCGGCGGTGCCGGCACCGCAGCGGCTTACGCAGCGGCCTATGGCACGGCGACGACCGACCCGAAGAACACCACGCTCGACGGCCTGTTCCCCACGGCCAAGGTGGTCAGCGGCTTCGACTTCGTCGGCGAATCGTGGCCGACGTGCGCGCCGGGCGTCGATTGCCGCAGCGAAGACCCGGATCCGATCGACCTCGAAGGCCACGGCACGCATGTCGCCGACATCATCGCCGGCCAGAGCACCGACGGCCTGCACAAAGGCATGGCGCCGGGCGCCAAGCTGATGGCCGTCAAAGTCTGCAGCGCGGTCTCGAGTTCGTGCAACGGCATCGCCTTGTTGAAGGGCATGGACTTCGCGCTCGACCCGAACGGCGACGGCGATATCGGCGATGCGGTCGACGTGATCAACATGTCGCTCGGCTCCAACTACGGCCAGATCGAAGATGACCTGAGCCTGGCCGCAACCAACGCCGTCAAGCTCGGCGTCGTCGTCGTCACCTCGGCCGGCAACGGCGGCAACAAGCCTTACATCGTCGGTTCGCCGTCGATCGCACCGGGTGTCATCAGCGTGGCGCAGACGGAAGTGCCGAGCGCCAAGGCGGTGCCGCTGGTCGTCAACGCGCCGGCGGCGATCGCCGGCGTTTACGGCAACACCGCGACGCTCGACTTCGCACCGGTCGGCTCCGGCGTCACCGGTGACGTGGTGCGGGTCGGCCGCGGTTGTCCGGCGGGCAGCATCGCCGCCGGCAGCCCGGAGGACGCGTACCTCGCCAGCCCGAGCGGCAAGATCGCCTTGATCGACCGCGGCTCGTGCTCGGTCAGCCTCAAGGTCGACCGGGCCGCGAAGGCCGGCGCCACCGGCGTCTTGATCGGTCTGGTGGCTGCGGGCGATGCGGTCAGCTTCTCGTTCGGCGGTGGCACCGACTTCGTGCCGTCGCTGGTGATTCAGCAATCGCTGTCCAACGCCATCAGGACGCAACTGGCGGGCGGGCAGACGGTCAACGTCTCGATCTCGCCGGCGGCGGCGATCGCCCTCATCGGCAGCATGGCGAGTTCGTCGTCGCGTGGCCCATCGATCAGCTTCCAGAGCATCAAGCCCGAAATCGGCGCGCCGGGGGCGTCGCTGTCGGCGGAGGCCGGCACCGGCACCGGCCAGACCGCGTTCGGCGGCACCTCGGGCGCGGCGCCGATGGTCGCCGGCGCAGCGGCGTTGCTGGTGCAGGCGTACCCGCGACGCTCGCCGGAGCAGATCAAGGCGATGCTGATGAACAGCGCCGAGACGACGATCTACACCAACCCGGCGCTGGCGCCCGGCGAGCTGGCGCCGATCACGCGCATCGGCGGCGGCGAGCTGCGCGTCGATCGCGCGATCGCGATGGACACCGTCGCTTTCAACCGCAAGACCAAGTCGGCGTCGCTGTCGTTCGGCGCACTCGAAGTGGCCGACCGGGTGGTCGTCGAGCAGACGCTGCACGTGCGCAACCTGTCGCACCACGAGAAGCTGTTCAACGTCACGCCGAGCTTCCGCTTTGCGAATGACCAGGCCAGCGGCGCGGTGCGCGTCGAAACGCGCTCGGTGCTGCGTGTCGCGGCGCATGGCAGCGAAGAACTCGAAGTCAAGCTCATCATCGACCCGACCAAACTGCCCGCATGGCTGCTCAACGGCGGCTCGCAGGGCGGCAACGGCGCGGCGCTGAACGGGCCGGAGTACGACGGCTACATCACCCTGACGTCCGGCAGCGAGAAGATCACCGTGCCGTGGCACGTGCTGCCGCGCAAGGCGGCGCAGACCGAAGCCACGTTGACCGAACGCGGCCGACCGGGCCCGACGCTGCGGCTGCGCAACCGCGGCGCCAACGACAGCGAGTACGACGTGTTCTCGCTGGCTGGGGTGAGCAAGCGCATCCCGCGTGTCGACCTGCCCGGCCCGGGCGACAACGCCGCGGTGATCGACCTGCGCTCGGTCGGTGTGCGGCAGTTGACAGCCGCGCAAACGGGCTTGCCGTTCGACGTGCTCGAGTTCGCGATGAACACGCAAGGACGGCGTGCGCATCCGAACTACCCGGCCGAGTTCGATGTCGAGATCGACGCCAATGGGGACGGCGCGGCGGACTACGTCGTCTTCAACGCCGAGAGCGGCGGCTTCGGGGTCAGTGGGCAGAACCTGGTCAACGTCGTCACGCTGGCGACGGGCACGGCGAGCGCCTTCTTCTTCACCGATGCCGATCTGAACTCGGGCAACGTGATCTTCACGGTGCCGGTGAACATCCCGGGCGGTGTGGCGCTGGCACCCGGGGCGACCATGGGCTTCGGCGTCTTCGTCTTCGACAACTACTTCAGCGGCAACCTGACCGACTCGATCGAAGGCATGCGCTTCACGCCGGGCAATGCGCGCTTCGGCATCGTCGGCGAGCCCTTCGGCGGCGTGGCGGCGAAGAGCGCGTCGAGCCTCGGCGTGACGACGGCGACGCTGCCCGACACGCTCTCCAGCGAGCTCGGGCTGCTGATGATGTACCGCCGCAATGAAGGCAAGGAAGCCGACGTGATCCGCATCCGCTGACGCGTCTTCGCTTCTTCGCCTCACGACGAGGGCCGCGCAAGCGGCCCTCTTTTTTTTGCGGCGCTCAGCGCGCGGTGAAAACAAGCAGCAGGTTGTTCGCCGGCATCGAAGTCACCTCGTGCAGACGCAAGCCCTGCGCAGCGGCTTCGCGCTCGACGTCCGACAGCGCGCGCAGGCCCCACTGCGCATCGCGCGATCGCAGGTCGGCGTCGAAGGCCGCGTTGCTCGGCGCCGTCGGCACGCCGTCCTGCAAGAACGGCCCGTAGAGCAGCAAGCGCGCGCCGGCGTCGAGATGGGATGCCGCGCCGCGCATCAACGCCGCGCAGGTCG
>CADEEN010000027.1 GCA_902826345.1 uncultured Burkholderiales bacterium
TTCGGCGGCACGATCTTGCCGACGCGGTTCATGGTGAAGACGTACTGGGCCATGGTCAGTGATGCGGTGAGGTGAGAGGCGCGAAGCGACCGCGCCGGAGACGGGGATTGTCGCAGCACACCACAATCGCTTCATGCCGCGTCTGCTTTGGTTGCTGTGCCTGGTCAATCTCATCATCGGCTCGGGCGCCTTCGTCATCGGCGGCATCCTGGCGCCGATCGCGCAGGACTTGCGCATCAGCGTGCCTGCGGCCGGGCAGGCGATGACGGCGTACGCGCTGTCCACCGCGCTGCTGGCGCCGCTGCTGCTGCTGGCCACCGGCCGCTGGCCGAGGAAGCGCGCGCTGCTGCTGGCGTTGGCGCTGTTCACGCTCGGCAACCTGCTGTGTGCGCTGTCGTCGTCGTTCGCGATGCTGATCGCCGGGCGCGTGCTGATGGGCGTGGGTGCGGTGTTCACGCCGATCGCCGCCGGCATCGCCGTGGCCCTGGTCGAGCCGGCGCAGTGCGGCAAGGCGCTGGCGTTGACCTTCCTCGGCATGAGCTTGTCGTACGCCGTCGGCGTGCCGCTCGGCTCGTGGCTCGGTCTGGCCTACGAGTGGCACACGCCGATCTGGCTCGTCACCGCGCTCAGCCTGCTGGCGCTCATCGGCGCCGCGGTCTGGGTGCCCGAGGACATCAAGGCACCGGGCGCCAGTTTTGCCGGCATGCCGTCGTTGCTGGCGCGCCGCGACGTGTTGTCGGTGTTGCTGCTGACGCTGGCCTACTTTGTCGCCATCTTTGTCGTCTTCAGCTACGCCGGCCCGGTGTTGCAGGCGTTGACGCCGATGAGTCGCGAACGACAGTCGCTGACGCTGGCACTGTTCGGCCTGTCCGGCGTCGTCGGCACGCTGGTCGGCGGCGCCGCCAACGACCGTTTCGGTGCGCGGCGCACGCTGCTCGTGCAACTCGTGGTGCTCGGCGCCACGATGGCGCTGCTGCCGCTGACACAAGGCTCGTGGGCCGCGCTGATGATCACGTTGATGGTCTGGGGCATGGCCGGCTTCGGCATGATGGCGCCGCAGCAGTCGCGCCTGGCGGGGATCGCGCCCGCTCAAGCGCCGATGCTGCTCTCGCTCAACACCTCGATGCTTTATTTCGGCACCGCCGCCGGCGCCGTCGTCGGCGGCGCGTTTGCAGCCCGTCACGGCTTTGCGCAACTGGCCTGGGCGGGGCTGCCTTTCGTCGCATTCGGCCTTGCAATCCTCTGGGCCGTCCATACTTCGGCCTCTGCGGTCACCGTCGATCGCCAGGAGAAAGCTGCATGAGCACCAACACCCTAGCCAACGTCGATGTCAAACCCGAACTGGTGCGCACCTTGCACATCATCTACGCGCTGCACGCGTTGGGCCTCGTGCTCGGCGCGTTCGGCGCGGCCAGCGTCATTGGCTCCTTCCTCTTCGGCTGGCCGTCGATCATCGCCGTGATCGTCAGCTACATCTACCGCGGCGACGCACGCGGCACCTGGCTCGAATCGCACTTCAGCTGGGCGATCCGCACGTTCTGGTACGCGCTGGTCTGGGCCGTCATCGTCGGCGTGCTGGGCGCGCTGCTGGCGATCGTCGTCATCGGCTTCGGCATCTGGATCGTCGGCATGTTCCTGCTCGGCATCTGGGCGATCTACCGCGTGGCGCGCGGCTGGATGAACCTGAACAGCCGGCAAGCAATGCCGCAGTAGTACCGGTATGTGCAACGGGCAGGCCACGGCCTGCCCGTACAATGCGCCGGTCGCGCGAACACCAGTCATCGCGCCGCAGTCGATTCCGACTTCCCTTTTGTCCTCGCGCCTACCCGACTGGTGCACCCGCAACGGGTGACAGCAGGCCGCGACAGAACACAAACCAATGAACTTCACCGACCTCGGCCTGGCCGAGCCGCTCGTGCGCGCCGTGCGCGAGCATGGCTACGAAACCCCCACGCCCATCCAACTGCAAGCCATCCCCGCCGTGTTGAAAGGCGGCGATCTGCTGGCCGGCGCGCAGACCGGCACCGGCAAGACCGCAGGCTTCGTGCTGCCGATGCTGCACCGCCTGATGGCTCAGCCGCACAAGAAGGACGCACGTGGCCGCACCGCCATCCGCGCGCTGATCCTCACCCCCACACGCGAACTCGCCGCGCAGGTCGAAGAGAGCGTGCGCGTCTACGGCAAGCACGCGCCGCTGACGAGCATGGTGATGTTCGGCGGCGTTGGCATGCAGCCGCAGATCGACAAGCTGCGCCGCGGCGTCGACATCCTCGTCGCCACGCCCGGCCGCCTGCTCGACCACCACGGCCAGCGCACGCTCGACCTGTCGCACGTCGAGATCTTCGTCCTCGACGAAGCCGATCGCATGCTCGACATGGGCTTCATCCACGACATCAAGAAGGTGCTGGCGGTGCTGCCGCAGAAGAAGCAGAGCCTGCTCTTCTCGGCGACGTTCAGCGACGACATCAAGGCCCTCGCCGACCGCCTGCTCAACGCGCCGGCGCTGATCGAAGTGGCGCGCCGCAACTCGACGGCCGAGCTGATCGAGCAGAAGCTGCACCCGGTAGCACGCGACAAGAAGAAGGAGCTGCTCGCGCACCTCATCAAGCAAGGCGACTGGCACCAGGTGCTGGTCTTCACGCGCATGAAGCACGGCGCGAACCGCCTGGCCGACTACCTGAACGACAACGGCATCGGCGCCATGGCGATCCACGGCAACAAGAGCCAGACCGCGCGCACCAAAGCGCTGGCCGAGTTCAAGACCGGCAAGCTGCCGGTGCTGGTGGCGACCGACATCGCCGCGCGCGGCATCGACATCGACATGCTGCCGCACGTCGTCAACTTCGAGTTGCCGAACGTGCCCGAGGATTACGTGCACCGCATCGGCCGCACCGGCCGCGCGGGGGCGCAGGGCGAAGCGATCTCGCTGGTCTGCCTCGACGAAGAGCTGTTCCTGCGCGACATCGAAAAGCTGATCAAGCGCAGCATCCCGCGCGAGCCGGTGCCCGGCTTCGAAGCGCCGGCGCACGAGAAGGCCGAGCCGATCGTGCTCGGCCGCATGACCATCGGCATCGGCGGCACCAAGCGCAGCGGCGGGGGGGGTGGTGGCGGACGCGGCCGCAGCAGCGCGCCGCGCAGCGGTGGTGGCGGCGGTGGTGGTGGCGGTCGCGCGCCGGCCCGCCCGGTCGGCGGCGGTGCACGCGGCCCCGGCGGCCCGAGCGGCAGCACCAGCAGCGGCCCGCGGCGCAGCGGTCGCTGATCGCGCCCGGCGCGCCACAATGCGCCGATGAGCACGAGCCCCCGCACCGCACTCGTCGTCGGTGCCAGCGGCTTGGTCGGCCGCGCCTTGTTGCACCAACTCGCGGCGCCCGACAGCGGCTATGCCATGGTGCACGCGTTGGTGCGCAAGCCGATCGAGGCCGCCGTCGGCGCGGTGCGCCAGCATGTCGTCGATTTCGCGCACCTGCCGCAGCCTTTGCCCGCCGCCGACGACCTGTTCTGCGCGCTCGGCACGACGATCAAGGTCGCAGGATCCAAGGCTGCGTTTCGCGCCGTCGATTTCGACGCCGTCGTCGACAGCGCCCGCGCCGCACGAGCCGCCGGCGTGAAGCGCATGGCCGTGGTCTCATCGCTCGGCGCCGACGCGCGCTCGCGCGTCCTCTACAGCCAGGTCAAGGGCGAGATGGAAGCGGCGCTGCGCGCGCTGCGCTTCGAGCGCCTGGTGATCGCGCGGCCGTCGCTGCTGGCCGGTGAGCGCGCCGCTCTCGGCCAGGCGCCCCGCCCGGCCGAGCAGTTGTCGCTGCGGCTGCTGCGCCCGCTCGGCGGCCTGTTGCCGGCCTCGATCCGGCCGATCGAGGCCCGTGTGGTGGCACACGCGATGCGCCTGGCGCTGGCTGCCGAAGGGCCGGCCGCGCAAATCATCGAATCCGGCGCGCTGCAGCAACTCGGCGCGCTGAAGGCATGAAGCTGACCAGCTTCGGCGCCGCCGACGGCGTCACCGGCTCCAAGCACCTCGTCGAGGTGGGCGGCAGCCGCATCCTGCTCGACTGCGGTTTGTTCCAGGGTTTGAAGCTGCACCGCGAGCGCAACTGGCAGCCGCTGCCGATCGACGTGCGCAGCATCGACGCCGTCGTGCTAAGCCATGCGCACCTCGACCACAGCGGCTGGTTGCCGGTGCTGGTCAAGCACGGCTATCGCGGCCCGATCTTCACCAACACCGCCACGCGCGACCTGTGCGCCGTGCTGCTGGCCGACAGCGCTCACCTGCAGGAAGAAGACGCGCGCCGTGCCAACCGCTACGGCAGCGCATCGCACTCGCCGGCGTTGCCGCTGTACACCAAGGCCGACGCGGCGCGCGCGGTGGCGCGCATCACGGCATTGCCGTCGGGCCGCGGCGCCGAGGTCGGCCGCGTGCAGATCGGCCTCACACCGGTCGGCCACTTGCTCGGCGCCTGCGCGATCACGCTGACGGCGGGCCGCGAACGCATCGTCTTCTCGGGCGATCTCGGCCGCAGCGACGACCTGCTGCTGCCCGCGCCGCAAGCCATCGCCAAAGCCGATGTGCTGCTCATCGAAGCCACCTACGGCAACCGCCTGCACCCGAAAGAAGACGTGCAGGCGCGCCTGGGCGAGATCATCCGGCGCGCGATCGCGCGCGGCGGTTCGGTGTTGTTGCCGTCGTTCGCCGTCGGCCGCGCGCAGGCGCTGCTGCTGGTGCTGCAACGGCTGCGCGCGGCCGGTGACATTCCGCACTCGCTGCCGATCTATCTCGACAGCCCGATGGCGATCGCCGCCACCGAGCTGACCTTGAAGCACCGCAAGCTGCTGCGGATCGCGCCGCGCGAGCTGGCCACGCTGAAGGACGGCGTGCGCTTCATTGAAACCGGCGCGCAGTCGCAGCGCCTGACCCGCTCACGCTACCCCGGCGTCATCATCTCGGCCAGCGGCATGGCCACCGGCGGGCGCGTGCTGCATCACCTGAAGGCGCTGGCGCCGGACGACAAACACCATCTCGTCTTCCCCGGCTTCCAGGTTGCCGGCACCCGCGGCGCGAGGATCATCGAGGGCGCGAGTGAAGTGAAGATCTTCGGCGAGATGGTGCCGATCCGCGCCGAGGTCAGCCACCTCGAAGGCTTCTCCGGCCACGCCGATGCCGACGAGCTGATGGCGTGGATGCTGCGCATCGAACGTGCGCCGCGCCACACCTTCGTCGTCCACGGCGACCCCGACGCCACCGACACGCTGCGCTTTCGCATCGGCAACGAGCTCGGCTGGCGGGCCAGCGTGCCGCCGCACGCGCAGACGGTCGATGCTTGATATGACTCGCGGTCCGACCGGCGCATGAACGACTCGACCAACGGCGCGCCGTCTTCGCCCGCCACGCTGGTGCTGGCCACCTGCAACGCCCTGAACCTCGCCAGCCCTGGTCGCGCGTTCTACCCCAACCAGGAGCCCTTCAGCGCCGACGAGTACCGGCGCAAGGTCGACTGGCTCGGCTCGATGATCCGCCGGCTCAATGCCGACGTGATCGCCTTGCAGGAGATCTGGGACGAAGCCGCGCTGCGCGATGCGATCGGCGCCAGCGGCCTGCGCTATCCGCAGGTCAGCGCGCCCGGCGCCGAGCAAGGCGCCAGCGGCACGCCGCGCGTGGCGCTGGCCACGCGCTGGCCGGTCGTGCACCTTCAATCGCACCATGAGTTCGAAGCGCGGCAAGTCGTCGCCGTGCCCGAGCTCGGCGAGCACCGCGCCTTCGAGCGGCCGGTGCTCGAAGCGCTGCTGGAGATGCCCGGCCAGCGCGGCACGATGCGCGTGCTGGTCGTGCACCTGAAGAGCAAGCGGCCGAAATTCCTGCAGAACGCAGCCGGCGAAGTCATCGAAGACCGCGAAGACCCGGCCGTGATCGCACGCGCCGCCGTGCGCTCGCTGGTGATGCGCGCCGCCGAGTGTGCCGCGCTGCGCCTGATCGTGCACTCGCGCCTGGCGCGCACGCGCGAGCCGCTGGTGCTGATGGGCGACTTGAACGACAGCCCGCATGCGGTGACGACGCAGATGGTGGCGGCCACGCAGGCCATCGCCTACGACCGCGGCGCCCGCGACACCGCCCTCTTTCACGCCCCGGACGTGCAGAGCGACGCAGCGATCCGCCGCGACGTGGCGTACTCGCACGTGCACCAGGGCTGGCCCGACGTGCTCGACCAGATCTGGGTCTCGGAAGAGTTCGTCGCCGCCAGCCGCTTCGCCATCGGCGACCTGCGCCGCGTCGAGCATTTCAACGACCACCTGCACGAAGGCCGCAACCGCGTGCGCTCCGATCACGGCCTGGTGCGCGCGCTGGTCTTGTTGAGGTGACCGAACGGTCCCGAGCCGAGCGCCGGGACGACGCTTGCACTTTGTAGTGCATGCACACAACAAGGTGAACCGCACACGCCTAGTCTTTGCGTCGCTGTGGATACAGGACTCACATGAAGCTCACCATCCGCTGGGACAGTCGTGACCTGGTGGTGCTGCGCGGCGACGAGGAGGTCGACCGCATTGCGGCGATCGACATCCAGCGCGTGATCCTGGTGTGCAGCGGCGGCGACACGCCAGCCGATCTCGATTTCGCCCTCATCGAAACCCCGGACGAGCACGTGCTGTTGCCCGCCGCCAGCGGCATCGCCGGCCGCCTCTATTTCGACCGCCAGCCGTACTGGACAGAGCGCGCCTGCATCTACTGGGTGACCGGCAAGCACGCAGCGCTGCCGCGCCACATCGGCCATCGCATCTGGCCGTTGCGCCGCAACTGCCCGCCGTACTTGCGCCTGCCCACCCGTGAACTGGCGTCGTTGATCGAGCAGTGGCAGATCGTGGGGCCGCAGACCTGGGAGCAGCGCAAGTGGGCGCGGGCGGTCTCGAAGCGACACTTGGCCGCGCAGGCTCGCAGCCTCGCGCCCAGCCTGTCCTGATCAGGCAATAGCTGAACAGGCAACAAAAACCCGGCCGAGGCCGGGTTCGTTTCATCGAGAGCCCGGCCCGGGCCGGGTTGGCCTTTGGGCCGCAGGCGTCACGCCTTCTTCTCTTCCTTCTTCACGGCCTTGGTCTTGGCCTTCTTGGCGGCCTTCTTTTCGGCCTTTTTGTCGTCGGCCTTGGCAGCCATCGGCTTGGCATCGGCCTTCATTTCTGCCTTGGCAGCCGGGGCGGCAGGCGTTGCCGGCGTGGCAGCAACGGCAGCGGCCACAGGCTTGGCGGCCGGGGCGGCAGCCGGAGCGGCGGTCTGGGCAGAGGCAGCAGCGGCGAAGGCCAATGCAGCCAGGGCAGTCAGAAGCTTGTTCATGGGTTGTTCGATCGAGACTGAGCGGAATTGCGCGTCATCCCAACTAATAAGTTCCGTGCACGTTGCCGGGGTTTACCCGCGATGGCTGAACTACGTGAACTCGCGCTCGCGCAGCCACTTCGTCGCCACCCATTTTTCACCGGCGATCACCGGCGCGCCGCCGTGCAGCGTCTTCGTGCTCGGGTGCGCCCGGTCGTAGCTGAAGAAGACGGCGTTGCCCTTGACCGGGCCGACCTCGACGCCGACGTCCGGAAACGTCGTGCCGCCGCCCTTTTCCGGGCTGTTGAGGTACATCACGATCGTCGCCACGCGCTGCCCGCCGCGAGCCAGGATCGGCACCGTGCCGGCTTTGCTCGGATCGAAATAGTCGTGGTGCGGCTGGTACTCGGCGCCGGGCAGGTAGTGCAGCACCTGCAATCCCTCGCCGTTGATCACCGGCCATGACAGCAGCCTGGCCAGCCGCGCCTCGACGCGCTTGCAAACCTCGTTCTCGCCGCGCTCGAAGAACATGCCGCGGCTGGTGCGCGCGGCATGAACTTCGCTTCCGCCGGTGTCCATCTGCACCGTCTCCGAGCGCGCCAGCCGCGGCGTGGCGGCGGCGATGATCGCGTCGCACTCGTCGTCGCCGAGCAAGCCGCCGAAGACGATGACCCGCGGCTGCTTCATCGCCATGACGATCTGCACCTGCCGATCGCCGCCGTCGACCCAAACCGGCGACTCGGCCACGTTGGCGTCGGGCACCGGAACGGCCGGCGGCAGCGCCACCACCGGCTCCTGCTGCTTGGCCTGGTGCTCGGCGAGGAAGCCCTGCAGCGTGTCTTCCATCGCTGCGATGGCCACGTCCTCGTTCCAGCCGCTGGCGCGCATCGATTGCAGCACCACCTCGGGCGCGTGACCCGCCTGCGCCTGGGCGATGATCCACTGACGGAGTTCGGGGGTGACGGGTTGCTTGACCTGCATGCCTCAATTTTGCAATGCCCGCCAACCCGTTCGCAAACGAGTGTGTCCTCAGGCCGGACGCAGCACCTTGAAGGCGTGGGCCCAGTCGTTGCGCAGGAAGCCGGGGATGCACCACAGCATGGCCAGCGGCTCGATGGCACGTGCGGCCACCGCGCCGCCCATGTCTTCGCTGTCCCAGCCGAACGCATCGAGCAGTTGTGTCACCTGCGCCTTGGCATCGGCGTCGTTGCCGGCGATGAACATCGACGGCCGGCCGCCGTGCAGCGCGGGCTTGACCATCAGGTGGGCGCCGACCGAGTTGAAGGCCTTGACCAGACGCGCCGCCGGATGCTGCGCCTGCAACCGCTCCAGCAAGGACTCGTTCGGCCCGGTGAAGTAGCGGATCACGCCGTCTTCGGGTGGCGCCTCGGCGATCGGGTTGGTGGCGTCGATCACCACCTTGCCGGCCAGCGCCGACGCGGCCGCGTGCAACACCGCCTCGGCGGCCGTGCCTTTGACGGCGAGCACGAGCACGTCGCCGAAAGCGGCCGCCTGCGCCACGCTGCCGACCTCCGCTTGGCGGTGCGCTGCGCGCCAGTCGGCGAGCTTGGCGGCATCACGCGTGCCGAGCATCACGACGTGCCCTTCAGCGAGAAAACCTGCCGCCAATGTCGTGGCCACGCCGCCTGAACCGAGGATGCCGATCTTCATGTCACTGCTCCGAAAAAGTGGTTGTCGATGGCCTGACTGTAGGCAGTGCCGATACGCCCTGCCAGACATAGAATCGAACAACATTCTCAACCGCCGGTTGAAAACGATGCGCAACCTGCAGGGCCTGGTGTCCTTCGTCGAGTCGGCCGCCAGCGGCAGCTTCACCTCGGCCGCCGCGCGCCTGGATCTCACGCCCGCGGCGGTCAGCAAGAACGTGATGAAGCTCGAGCAGCAGGTCGGCGTGCGCTTGTTCAACCGCACGACGCGCCGGCTGACGTTGACCGCCGAAGGCCGCGATTTCGCCGATCGGGCGCGCGACGCATTGCGCGGCCTCGACGACGCCGTGGCCGGCGTCTCGCGCGCCGGCGGCGCGGTGAGTGGGCGCGTGCGGATCTCGGTCGGCATCGGCTTCGGCCGGCATTTCGTGCTGCCGCTGGCCGCCAGACTGGCCGAACAACACCCACTGCTCGAAGTCGAGGTCAGCCTCGACAACCGCTCGGTGGACCTGGTGGCCGAAGGCTTCGACATCGGCGTGCGCGGTGGCGTGATCATCGATTCGAGCCTGATCGCGCGCCGCGTGGCGCGCCTGCCTGTCGTGCTCGTGGCAGCACCGGCGTACCTGCGCGCGCACGGTGTGCCGGCCACGCCCGCCGACCTGGCCGCGCACCGCCTGCTCGCCGTGCGCCATGCCGCGGGCAACGTCAGCCCCTGGCGCTTTCGCAAACCAACCGGGCGCGGCAGCTTCGAGCTGCTGCCCGCCGCGCGCGTGCTGACGAGCGACCCGGACGCGCTGGTCGATCCGGCGCTGGCAGGACACGGCATCTGCCAGACCGGCCTGTGGCACGCACTTCCCCACCTGCGCGAGGGCCGCTTGAAACTCGTGCTTGCCGCCCTACATGACCCTGGCGACCGCGAGATCGTGCTGCACTACCCGCACCGGCAGTTCCTGTCGGCACGCGTGCGCACGGTGGTCGATGCACTGCTCGCGCATCTGGCCGCGGCGCGGGAGTTGCACGTGACGCCGGCCGACGCACCGGCGTCGTGGCATGCCGCCGCAAAATCCAAAGCAAGTTCACGCCGTTGACCACACCATGACGCTGCTTCGCACCATCACGCTCGTCCTCTCCGCCGCAATCGCCGCAGCGCCCACGGCCGCACAGAACCGCGCCGACGCGCAGCCGCGCGCGGTGGCCCCGCGCGGCGCGCTCGGTGCCGACGAGCAGGCCAACATCGAGCTCTTCCGCCGCGTCTCGCCGTCCGTCGTGCACATCACTACGCTGGAGACGCAGCGCGACATGTTCAGCATGGACGTGACGCAGGTGCCACGCGGCACCGGCACCGGCTTCGTCTGGGACGCGCAGGGCCACATCGTCACCAACTTCCACGTCATCCAGGGCGGCAGCGGCGCGCGCGTGACGATGAATGATCAGACGAGCTTCCCGGCCAAGCTCGTCGGCGCTTTTCCCGACCGCGACCTGGCGGTGCTGAAGATCGACGCGCCCGCGGCCAAGCTGCCGCCGATCGCCGTCGGCACCAGCCGTGACCTCGTCGTCGGCCAGCGCGTTTATGCCATCGGCAACCCGTTCGGCCTCGACCAGACGCTGACGCTCGGCATCGTCAGCGCGCTGAATCGCAACATCGAATCGTTCAACGGCCGCACCATCCGCGGCGTCGTGCAGACCGACGCCGCGATCAACCCCGGCAACTCCGGCGGCCCGCTGCTCGACTCGGCCGGCCGGCTGATCGGCGTCAACACGCAGATCGCCAGCCCGAGCGGCGCCAGTGCGGGCATCGGCTTTGCGATCCCGGTCGATGAAGTCAATCGCATCGTGCCGCGCGTGATCCGCGACGGCCGCTTCGTGCGTCCTGCCCTGGGCATCACGGCGGGCTCGCCTGAAGTCGCGCGCGCCCTCAACCTGCCGCGCGGCGTGGCCGTGGTGCAGGTCGGCAACGGCAGCCCCGCCGCCAAGGCCGGCCTGCAAGCCTTCCGCCGCGAGCGCAACGGCGACATCGTGCCCGGCGACGTCATCACCGCGATCGACAACGAGCCGGTGACCGACCTCGACGGCATGCTGGCGCAACTCGAACGCCGCTCGCCGGGGGACAGCGTGACGCTGACGGTGTGGCGCGGTGGGCAGACGCGCAGGCAGGCGGTGGTGCTCGCGGCGGGGGAGTGAGGACGGCTCGAGCGCCGCGCTGGGCTACGCCCAAACCGTTCGCAGTGAGCCTGTCGAAGTGCCCTGCCGGAGCGCTTCAACGAGTTCAGCCCCGATGGTTGCGTGCGCGAATGACCAAACATCTGTTGCGTCAGCTTTTCCTGTTCCGCCGATGGCTCTGACGCTCAATCGAGCGAACGCTCAGCGGTGCGTAGCTACCGCGGCTGCGGGTTGCGCGCCAGGTCGTAGAGGATCGCCGCACTCGTGAGGCCACCATCGACGATCAGTTCGTGCCCGGTGACGAAACGCGCATCGTCGCTGGCCAGGAACGCCACCACGTCGGCGACTTCGTCGGGTGCGCCGTAGCGGGCCATCGGCGTGGCGTTGACCACGGCGGCGCGCACGACCTCGTTGTGCAGCGCCGCGGTCTGCGGCGTGGCGATCGGGCCCGGCGACACGGCGTTGACGGTGATGCCATGCGGCGCCAGATCGATGGCGCAGCTTTTCATCAGGCCGACGACCCCCGCTTTCGACGACGAGTAGGCGACGCGCCCCGACCAGACCTGCTGGCCCGAGATGCTGGCCATGAGCACGATGCGGCCGTAGCGCCGCGCCACCATGTGCCGCGCCACCGCCTGCGTCACCAGGTAGCTGCCGGTCAGGTTGACGCGCAGCACGCGCTGCCAGGCATCGAAAGGGTTGTCGAGCACTGAGCCCTGATAGCTGATGCCGGCGCTGTTGACGAGGATGTGCAGGCCGCCGCCGTCGGATGCTGCGCGGTCCACGGCCTCGGTCACGCTGGCCGGCTCGCCGACGTCAATGGCGGCGGTGCGCACGCGCTCGGCGCCGAACGATGCTGCGAGTTCGGCCTGCGCTGCGGTCAATGCCGACGCATTCACGTCGGCGAGCACGACCTGCGCACCGTCGGCGAGCAGCCGCCGCGCACTCGCCAGGCCAAGGCCGCTCGCGCCGCCGGTGATGAAGGCCACGCGTCCGTTCAATCGCGTCGTGTTCGGTGCAGCGGCGTCCGGCATCGCGTGATGCTATCTCCGCCCGAATGCTGCGGACGAAGGCAAATACCGAGGTGCATTGCGCGGCAGGGGCCTCTACGATCGGCGCTCGCATCACCCAGGAGACACGCATGTCATTGACCGCCGCCGCCGAACTCTCACGCCGCGCACTTCTTCGTGCCGGCGCCGGCAGCGCCGCCCTCGGCGTGATTCCCACCGCACTGCACGCGCAAGCCACATGGCCGACGAAGCCGGTGATGATGATGGTCGGCTACGGCCCCGGCGGCCAGACCGACTTCGCCGCGCGCTCGGTCTTCCAGAGCATGCAGGCCACGCTCGGCCAGCCGGTGGTGATCGAGAACAAGCCGGGCGCCAACGGCAACATCGGCGCGATGGAGGTGCTGCGCTCGCCGGCCGACGGCCACAAGCTGCTCGTCGCCAACGGCGTGATGACGCTGATCCCGCACACCGTCAGCACACCGATGGCCGACCCGCTGCTGTTCACGCCGATCGGCCTGATGCTGCAGAGCGCGCTCGTCTTGTGCGTCAACCCGAGGCTGCCGGCGAAGACGCTGGCCGAGTTCACGGCCTCGTTCATCGGCCTGTACGGCCCGGCCGGCTTGCCGGCCGACATCGTCGCCAAGGCGAATGCGGCGCTGAACACGGCGCTGAAGGACCCGGCCGTGGCCAAGTCGATCACCGACCGCGGCGACGAGCCCGGCGGCGGCACGCCGGCCGCGCTCGGCGAGCTGACGAAGTACTACTTCAAGCTGTGGGGCGACGTCGCCAAGGCGAACAACATCCGCGCCGAGTAGCGCTCGGCGCGTCGCCCCACTGCAGGGCTTCAGTTCACCTTCACCGAAATCTTGCGCGGCTGCGCGTGCTCCGCCTTCGGGATGCGCACGCGCAGCAGGCCTTGCGTCAGCTCGGCATCGACCTTGTCGGCGTCGAGTTCCTTGCTCAGCGTGAAGGCGCGGCGGTAGCGCGACAGCCGCACCTCGGCATGCTGCGCCTGCATGCCCTGCGGCAGCGGCAGATCGAGCTCGCCCTCGAGGCTCAACTGATCGCCTTCGACGCGCAGCTGCAGCTTGTCCTTCGACACGCCAGGCAGGTCGGCGTAGAGCGTGATGCCGGTGGGGTCTTCGACAACGTCCACCGGCGGCAACAGCACGGTCTCGTCGCGCGCAGCGGCTTGTTGCGCCACGGCGTTGTTGTCTTTGGTCTGGGTCAAGGTGTTCATGTTGATCTCCTTGCAGGTCATCAGTTGACAGAGATGCGCCGCGGCTTGGCCGACTCGCGGCGCGCGATGCTGACGTGCAGCACGCCGTCGCGGCAATCGGCCGAGACGGCGCCCGGGTCGATGTCATCAGGCAGGCTGATGACTCGTCGGAAGGCGCCGACAAAACGCTCGTTGAGGTGCAGCGTCGCGCGCTCGCCGTCGTTGGCGGCTGCCGCAGGCGCCGGCTTGCGCTCGCCGTCGATCGTCAGCACACCGCGGTCGAGGTTGACGTCGATCGACGACGGCTCCACGCCGGGGACGAAGGCGTAGATCTCGACCGAGTTGTCGGTGCTGCCGACGTTCAAGGCCGGATAGCCGCCGCGGCCGACGCCGCGAATGCTGGGGGAATGGTCGAACAAGGTGTTCACCTCGCGCTGCAAGCGGTCGAGCTCGGTGAACACGTCACGTGCGAACAGGCTTCGGTACATGATGTGAACCTCCGTGGGATGCGGTTGCAAAACGGCGGGGTCCGGCGCGTGCCGAAACGCCACCGGGATGCGAGATAAGGGCCGGGGCGGAGCGTTTCAAGAGCCCGTTTGCAATCCCGATGACCAGGCCAGCGACGCCATCAGTCCACGCCGACCGTCCTGCCCGCCGCCCACGCCCGCAACGCATCGATCGCCTCCCCCCTCGTCACCGACAGCGGCTTCGTGCGCGCGAGCTCGCCCACCACCATCTGCACCTGCGCCGGCTGATTGGCCCCCAGCGCCTCATAGCGCGCGCCGACGATGGCGGCTTCAATCTCGGCGCCGGAGTAGCCGCCGCTGGCCGCCACCAACCGCGTCAGCGCGGCGTCGTCGAACGCGATGCGGTGCTTGTTCAGGTGAATGCGGAAGATGCCGGCGCGCACCGCCTCGCTCGGCAGATCGACGAAGAAGATTTCATCGAAGCGCCCCTTGCGCACCAGCTCCGGCGGCAGCGCTTCGATGTCGTTGGCGGTGGCGACGAGAAAGACGCTGCTCTTGCGCTCGGCCATCCACGTCAGCAGCGTGCCGAGCATGCGCTTGCCGGCGCCGGTGCCGTCGCCGCCACCGTCACCACCGGCGAGGCCCTTCTCGATCTCGTCCATCCACAGCACGCAGGGCTGCATCGCGTCGGCCACGCGCAGCGCCTCGCGCAACTTGCGTTCGCTCTCGCCCTGCCACTTGTCGAACAGCGCGCCGAAGTCCATGCGAAACAGCGGCACCTGCCAGCTCGCGGCGATCGCCTTGGCCGCCAAGCTCTTGCCCGCCCCCTGCACGCCGAGCAGCAGCACGCCGCGAGGCGGTGGCAGGCCCGAGGCCTCGGGCTCGAGGAAGGGTTCGCGGCGCAGTTGCAGCCAGCGTTTCAGCGCCACCATGCCGGCCACGTCGTCGAGCGTCGGCAGATGGCTTTCGAAGGCGAGGATCTCGGCGCCACCCATCACCTCGTGCTTGACGGCGAGCACACGCGCCAGATCGGCGGTGTTGACCTCGCCGTCGCCGAGCACCAGGCGCGCCAAGTGGCGCACCGACGATTGCGGCAGGCCGACCATGTGGCGCAGCAGCGAATCGAGCGTGCTGCGCGAACCGGTGACGTCCTTCTTGTTGACATCGCGGCGGCGCTGCAGCTCGTCGTTGAACAGCGTCTTTACGCGCTCCAGCGTCATCGGCTCGATCTCGAAGCGGCTGGCCAGCGGCGACAGCTCCTCCGGCAGCTTGATGTCGTGGCCGACGAAGATGAGCTGCAGCCCCTTGGCCTCGCAGCGCAGCGCGAGTTCCTTCATGCCGCGCGTGATGACGGGGTTGCTGAGAAAAGGATGGATGTCGAGGAACAGCACGAGCGCCGGCTCGCGCATCTTCTCCACGGCTTGCAATGCCGCCGGCAGGTCGGTGGTCTTCTCGGGCTCGTCGCCGTTGCCCTTCGTCGGCATGTCGAGCAGTTGCAGTTTCAAGCCTTGCGACACGCGCAGGCCGCTGCTCGCCGACCAGGTCCAGAGCTCACGACCGTTCTTCTTGCACGCTGCCGTGAACAACGCCAGTACACGCGGCTCGTCGTGACTTTCGATCAGCGTGATCGGCGTGCGCGTATCGAGCAGCGCTTGCAGGGATTCGACTTGATGCGGTGTGGGCATGGCGGCGGCACTGTAGCGTGCCGGCGGCGCAGGGTGAACGCGTGTTCGAGGGGCCTGCCCGCTCAGCGGCTGACGCTGCCGCCGTAGATCACCGCCAGCGGATGGATGTCGAAGCGGAAGGTGCCGGCCTTGACGGCGGGGTCGGCCTCGATCCAGGCCCGCGCTTCGTCGATCGACGCGGCTTCGAGCACCATCAGCCCGACCTCGCCATAACGCGCGCCGACGCGGATGCGGCCCTCGTCGCTCAGCTTCTTCAGATTGGCCGAGTGCTCGCGCATGAAAGCCTGCTGGCCGGGTGGCAGCGCGGCGTTCCAGTGCGCGCCGGTGCGGAACTCGACGGCGAACAGCAGCGGCTTGGCGGCAGCGGGCGCACTGGCGGACGCCTCTGCGGCCGGTGTCTGCGCCGCTGCAGGTGGCACGCCGAACAGCAGCAGCGCCGGTGCGCAGAACAACAGGCCTGCCACGCGTTTCATCCTCATGCCACCCAGCGTCTGGCGTTGTGGAACATGCGCATCCACGGGCTCGCCGCGTTCACGTCGCCAGAGGTCCAGCTCATCAGCGCGTTGCGGTACACGCGCTCAGGGTGCGGCATCAGCGCAGTGAAACGGCCGTCAGCTGTCGTGACGGCTGTCAAGCCGTCGGCGCTGCCGTTGGGGTTGGCGGGATAGGCGTCGGTGGGCTTGCCCGTGTTGTCGATGAAGCGCAGCGCGCGCTTGACGTTCTTGGCGTCGCCACGTTTCGAAAAGTCAGCGAAACCTTCACCGTGCGCAACCGCGATCGGCATGCGGCTGCCGGCCATGCCGGTGAAGAAGATCGACGGCGAGTCGAGCACTTCGACCAGTGACAGCCGCGCTTCGAACTGCTCGCTCTTGTTGCGCGTGAACTGCGGCCAAGCGTGCGCGCCGGGGATGATCGGCGACAGCGCGGCCATCATCTGGCAGCCGTTGCACACGCCGAGGGCGAAGGTGTCCTCGCGGTTGAAGAACACCGCGAACTGTTCGGCGAGCTGCGGGCTGAAGAGGATCGAGCGCGCCCAGCCTTCGCCGGCGCCGAGCGTGTCGCCGTAGGAGAAGCCACCGCAGGCGACGAAACCGATGAACTGATCGAGGCGCGCACGGCCGGCTTGCAGGTCGGTCATGTGCACGTCGAAGGTGTCGAATCCCGCCTGGTGCATGACGTAGCTCATCTCGACATGCGAGTTCACGCCCTGCTCGCGCAGGATGGCGAGCTTGGGGCGGGTGGTCAGCACGGCGGGCGCGTCTTGCCCATCGAATGTCAGGTGAACGTGCAACCCCGGATCGTCGGCGCGACCGGCGGACTCGTGTTCGGCATCGGCACAGGCTGGGTTGTCGCGTTGCCGCGCGATGCGCCAGCTCACCTCGTCCCAGGCCTGGTGCAGGTCGCGCAGCGGCGCGCTGAAGATCGACTTCGCATCGCGCCAGACTTCGACAGCGCCGCGGTCGTTGGGCTTTCCGACCGCGTGCGCGTGCTTCGACAAGCCGTGCTCGCGCAAAACCGCCATCACCGCATCGCGGTCCGCCGTGCGCACCTGGATCACCGCGCCGAGCTCTTCGTTGAACAGCGCGGCCAGCGTTCGTTCGTTGCGGCGTTCACTGACCTGCGCGGCCCAGTTCTTCGAGTCGCCGTATTCGGCGCGGCTGTCGCTGATGCCGTCGCCTTCCGTGACGAGCAGATCGACGTTCAGGCTCACGCCGACGTGACCGGCGAACGCCATCTCGCAGACTGTCGCCCACAGGCCGCCGTCGCTGCGGTCGTGGTAGGCCAACAGCTTGCCTTCGCGTCGCAGTGCGTTGATCGCGGCGACGAGCGACTTCAAACGCTGCGGGTCGTCGAGATCGGGCACCTCGTTGCCGAATTGGCCGAGCACTTGCGCCAGCATCGAGCCACCGAGGCGCATGCGGCCGTTGCCGAGGTCGATCGAGATCAGCGTCGTGTCGCCGGCTTGCAGTTGCGGCGTCAGCGTGCCGCGCACGTCGTCCAACGTGGCGAATGCGCTGACGATCAGCGACACCGGCGCGGTGACCTGGTTGTCGCCCCACTGCGTGCGCATCGACAACGAATCCTTGCCTACCGGCACGCCGACGCCCAACGCCGGGCACAGCTCCATGCCGACCGCGTGGACCGTGTCGTACAGCGCCGCGTCCTCGCCGGGCTCGCCGCATGCGGCCATCCAGTTGCACGACAGCTTCACGCGAGACAGCTCGATCGGCGCAGCAAGCAGGTTGGTGATCGCCTCAGCCACCGCCATGCGGCCGCTCGCTGGCGCGTTCAGTGACGCCAGCGGCGTGCGCTCGCCCATGCTCATCGCCTCGCTGCGAAAACCGCTGTGATCGGACAGCGTCACCGCGCAGTCGGCCACCGGCACCTGCCACGGTCCGACCATCTGGTCGCGGTGGTTCAGGCCACCGACGCTGCGGTCACCGATGGTGATCAGGAACCGCTTGCTCGCCACGGTCGGGTGGCGCAGCACGCCGAAGGCGACGACATCGAGCTTGACGCCGGTGAGGTCGAGCGGCGCTTCTTCTCGCACGACACGCGTCACGTCGCGCTGCATCTTCGGCGGCTTGCCGAGCAGCACGTCCATGGGCATGTCGATGGCCTGCGTCTGCGAATCCGCCAGGACGAGTTGCGGCGCGTCGGTGGCCACACCCACCACCGCAAACGGACAACGCTCACGCGCACACATCATCTCGAACAGCGGCAACTGGTTCGCGTCGAGCGCAATGACGTAGCGCTCCTGGCTTTCGTTGCACCAGATCTCCTTCGGCGCCAGGCCGCTTTCTTCGAGCGGCACCTTGCTCAGATCGAAGCGCGCGCCCTTGCCGGCGCCATCCACCAACTCGGGAAACGCATTGCTGATGCCTCCAGCGCCGACATCGTGGATCGCCAGGATCGGGTTGTGTTCAGCGAGCGCCCAGCAATGGTTGATGACCTCCTGCGCGCGGCGCTGAATTTCCGGGTTGCCGCGCTGCACCGAATCGAAGTCGAGCGCCGCGGTATTGCTGCCTGCGGCCATCGAACTCGCCGCGCCGCCGCCCATGCCGATGCGCATGCCGGGCCCGCCGAGCTGGACCAGCAGCGTGCCGGCAGGAAATGCGATCTTCTTCGTTTGCGCAGCGTCGATCGCACCGACCCCGCCGGCGATCATGATCGGCTTGTGATAGC
>CADEEN010000028.1:0-2716 GCA_902826345.1 uncultured Burkholderiales bacterium
GTTCACGGCGGCGGCTCCTCGGCGTGTGGCGCGGCAAAGGCCGCGACTGCCACAGAACTACGCCGATTCGGCTGGCCTGGATAGGCCCGGCCGCGGACGCTACATGGCTTTGAACAGGTGCACGTAGGCGCGGCTCACCGGCAACTCGCGCGCCACGCCTTTGACGCGCAGGAACAGCCGGCTGGTCTCGTCGCGGCGCGCGCCGGCGAGGTGGGCGACGTTGACGATCGTCGAGCGGTGCACCTGCCAGAACTGCTCGGCGTCGAGTTGCGCCAGCAACTCGACGATCGGCGTGCGGATCAGGTGTTCGGCGCCGCCGCTGGTGTGGACCACGGTGTACTTCTCGTCGGCTTCGAAGAACAGCACATCGCGCACGTCGATCTGCTGCGTCAGCTCGCCGACGCTGGCGCGGATCCAGCGCAGCGGCGGCGCGCTGCGCGGCGCGCCGGGCAAGAGGCGCTGCAACGCCGCGGCCAGCGCGTCGTCGCCGGCCGGCTGCGCGGCGGCCGCGAGCGCCGCCTTGAGCTTGTCCGCCGTGCGCGCCAGTCGCTCGGCCTTGACGGGCTTCAACAGGTAGTCGAGCGCCGATTGCTCGAAGGCCTGCACCGCGTACTCGTCGAACGCGGTGACGAAGACGACGCGCGTCGGCCCTTCGATGCCCTGCGCCACTTCGAGGCCGGTCAGGCCCGGCATCTGGATGTCGAGGAAGGCGACGTCGGGCGCGTGCTGCGCGATCGCGCGCGCGGCGTCGATGCCGTTGCGGGCCACGGCGGCGATGCGCAGCGCCGGCCACAGCGTGTGCAGTTGCTGTTGCAGCGCCTGCGCCAGATGCGGCTCGTCGTCGGCGAGGACCGCCGTCGGTGTCGTGGTGTTCATCATGTTGCGGTGGTTTGCAGTGGCAGCGTCAGCGTGGCGCGGGCGCCGGCATCGGGCCGCACGTCGAGCGCCAGCGAGGCCTCGCCGCCCCAGCGTGATTGCAGGCGCGAGCGCAGGTTGGCCAGCGCGACGCCGTTGCCTTTGGCGCCCACTCGACGCACCGGCTGTTCGCAGACGCCGAGCCCGTCGTCATCGACCTCGATGACGATGTGTGGACCGTCGCGACGCGCCGAAACCAGGACCCGGCCGCCGTCGACCTTGCATTCGAGCCCGTGGTGGATGGCGTTCTCGACCAGCGGCTGCAGCAGCAGCGGCGGCAGCACCGCCTGACGCAACGACGCGTCCGCGACGTCGATGCGGTAGCGCAGGCGCTCGCCCATGCGCATCTGCATCAGGCCGAGATAGGCCTCGGCCATCGCCAGCTCGTCGCCGAGCGTGCTGTCGCCGCTGCGCATCTTGCCGATCGAGGCGCGCAGGTAGTCGATGAAGGTTTCGAGCATCTGCCGGGCACGTGGCGCATCGGTGTCGATCAAGCTCAACACCGTTGCCAGCGTGTTGAACATGAAGTGCGGCTCCATCTGGCCTTGCAGCAGACGCAACTGCGCGTCGGCGGCGCGCTTGTCGGCTTCGCCCTGTCGTGCCTTGGCCTCGAACTGCAGCGTGATGACCAGCGTGACGACGATCGCCGTCACCACCGCGCCCGGGTTGACGAAAGGAAACCAGCCGCGCGCGCCGACGAGCCAGGCGCCCAGCGGCCAGCCGATGGCCACGCCGAGCAGCGGCACGCCGATGAAGAACAGGTTGCGCTGCCAGGGGTCGAAAGCGCGGATGCGCTCGCTGCCGAGCAGTTGCCTGAACAGGGCGAACAAGGCATGGATCGTGAAACCGATCGCCAGGGCGATGGCCAGGCTGATCATGAAGCTGCGCAGCAGCGCGGCGCTGCCGGGCAGGCGGTCGCTGCCCAGTGCAGCCACCGTCAAGCCGAGCGCGAAGAAGATCGAACCGATGGCGGTGCTGAAGACAAAGGTCCAGACCAGTTGCAGCCACGCCGGCCCGACGCTGCACAGGTCGGTGGAGTACCAGGAGCGCCAGGAAGCCCGGAGCACGGCGCGGTCGATCGTCATGAGGCGGAGTTTAGGAAGGTGGCGCCGCGCAGTGGGGCGCACGGCGACGGATCGACAGCCGGCGCGACCGATGGCAAGCGGTGCCTACAATCGTTCGGAGGACCAGAAGGAGACCCTATGCAAGTTGCCGCCTCGATCTTCAAGGCCTACGACATCCGCGGTGTCGTCGGCCAGACCATCGACGAGACGTTTGCCGAGCACCTCGGCCGCGCCTTCGGTTCCGAGGCGCTGAAGGCGGGCGAAAAGGCGGTGGCGGTCGGCCGCGATGGGCGACTCTCCGGGCCGGGGCTCGTCGCCGCGCTGATGAAGGGCCTGGCCTCGACCGGCCTCGACGTGGTCGACCTCGGCCCGGTGACGACGCCGATGCTGTACTACGTGGCCGCCACGCGCGGCAAACACGGTTGCCGCTCCGGCATCCAGGTCACGGGCAGCCACAACCCGAAGGACTACAACGGCTTCAAGATGGTGATGGCGGGGCGCGCGATCTACGGCGACGAGATCCAGCGCCTGAAAAAACGCATCGAAGCCGACGACTACACGCAAGGCAAGGGCCGCACGGCGAAGATGGACATCGGCCCCGAATACACCGCGCGCATCGCCAATGACGCCAAGCTCGCACGCAAGATGAAGATCGTCGGCGACAGCGGCCACGGCATTCCGGGCGCGTCGTCGCCGCAGGTGCTGCGCGCGCTCAGCTGCCCGGTCGATGAGATGTA
>CADEEN010000028.1:2726-16138 GCA_902826345.1 uncultured Burkholderiales bacterium
GACTTCCCGAACCACCACCCGGACCCGAGCAAGCCGGAGAATCTGGCCGAGCTGATCGCGCGCGTGAAGAGCACCGACGCCGAACTCGGCATCGCCTTCGACGGCGACGGCGACCGCCTGGGCCTCGTCACCA
Organism: uncultured Burkholderiales bacterium; assembly: GCA_902826345.1. Lineage (GTDB taxonomy): Bacteria > Pseudomonadota > Gammaproteobacteria > Burkholderiales > Burkholderiaceae_C > CADEEN01. The sequence continues at coordinate 2,860 of CADEEN010000028.1, forward strand.
AGGACGGCCAGATCATCTACCCCGACCGCCAGCTGATGCTGCTGGCGACCGACGTGCTGTCGCGCAACAAGGGCGGCACGGTGATTTACGACGTCAAGTGCACGCAGCGCCTGGCGCCGGCGATCCGCGCCGCCGGCGGCGTGCCGGTGATCTACAAGACCGGGCACTCGCTGATCAAGGCCAAGATGGCCGAGATGAAGTCGCCGATCGCCGGTGAGATGAGCGGGCACATCTTTTTCGGCGAGCGCTGGTACGGCTTCGACGATGCCACGTACTGCGCGGCGCGCATGCTCGAGATCCTCTCGCGCAGCAAGAACCCGAGCGCGTTGTTGAACGCGCTGCCGACGAGCTTCAACACGCCGGAGTTGAACGTGCCTTGCGAAGAGGGCGAGCACCACCGCATGGTGACCGCGCTGCAGACGCGCGTGGCCGACGGCCGCCTGGCGTTCGACGGCGCCGAGGTCAACACCATCGACGGCGTGCGCGTCGATTGGAGCGACGGCTTCGGCCTGATCCGCGCCAGCAACACGACGCCGGTGCTGGTGATGCGCTTCGAGGGACACACGCCCGAGGCGCTGCAGCGCATCGAAGGGGTGATGATGGCGGCGTTGAAGTCGGTCAAGCCCGACGCGCGCGTCGCTGCCGCGGCCCACTGAGCACGCTGTCCTTCGAGGAATGCTCGAAACCCTGATCCGCGGGCTGTACTCCTTCGTCCTGCGTTTGCTGACGCCGGTGTACCTGGCGCGGCTGTGGTGGAAGGGACGCAAGGAGCCGGTGTATCGCAAGCGCATCGGCGAGCGGCTGGGCCGCTACGCCTACAAGCCGCGCCGCGGCCGCGGCGGCGTGGTCTGGATCCATGCGGTGTCGCTCGGCGAAACGAAAGCCGCCGGGCCGCTGATCAAGGCGCTGCGCACCGAGCTGCCGGAGATGCGGCTGCTGCTGACCTGCAGCACCGCCACCGGTGTGCAGGCCGGCCTCGATCTGCTCGAGCACGACGACGACCAGGCCTGGCTGCCGTACGACACACCAGGCGCGGTGCGGCGCTTCTTGAAGCGCTACCGCCCGGCGGTCGGCATCATCATGGAGACCGAGGTCTGGCCGAACCTGATGGCGCGCGCGCAGACGCTGCACATCCCGATGGTGCTGGCCAATGCGCGGCTGTCGCTGAAGAGCCAGCGCAAGGGCCGCCGCTTTGCGCGGCTGCTGGTGCCGGCGCTGACCGCGTTCACGCGCGTGCTGGCGCAGACGGCGCGCGACGCGCAGCGCTTTCGCGAGCTCGGCGCGCGCATGGTCGAGGTCTGCGGCAATACCAAGTTCGACCTCACGCCGCCGCCGAAACTGCTGGTGCGCGGCCACGAGTGGCGCGCCGCGCTGTCGCGGCCGGTGGTGCTGATGGCGGTCAGCCGCGAGGGCGAGGAGGAGAGTCTGTTCGATGCCTGGCGCGCCGTGCCCGAGCCGCGGCCGCTGCTGGTCGTCGTGCCGCGCCATCCGCAGCGCTTCGACGACGTGGCGCAGATGGCCGAGCAAGCCGGTTTCAGCGTCGCCCGGCGCAGCACGTGGACCGACGAGCTGCCTGCCGACGTGCGCCAGCGCGACGTCTGGATCGGCGACTCGATGCACGAGATGCCGCTGTACTACGCGCTGGCCGACGTGGCGCTGCTCGGCGGCAGCTTCGCGCCGCTCGGCGGGCAGAACCTGATCGAGGCCGCGGCCTGCGGTTGTCCGTTGTTGATGGGCCAGCACACCTTCAATTTCGAAGAGGCGGCGCAGATGGCGATCGACTCGGGCGCTGCCGCGCGCATGAAGGACATGGCCAGCGCCGTGCGCCGCGCCGTGGCGCTGGTCGAGGACCCGCAGCGCAACGAGTGGGTCGAGCAGGCGCTGTCGTTCGGCATCGCCCACCGCGGCGCCAACGAGCGCATGGCGCAGCGCATTGCGATGCTGCTGACGGGTCTCGACTCGGGGCGGTAGGTGGCTCCCCCCGAAGCGGCTTCGCCGCCTCCCTCCAGGGGCATCGCCAGCGGCCTGGCGGAGCCAGATCCGCGGCGGTCGCTTGAAAGGGCGGCAGTGACCTCAACGCCGCAGCCAGCGGCCCGCCCGTGGCCGATGGCGGGGCTGCTCGGCGCCGCGATGCTGGCGTTGCTGGCGCTGTCGGCGTTGGCGGCGGCCTTTCTCGATGCGCACTGGAGCGGCGAGACCGATCGCGCGCAGGCCGAGGCGGCGCTCGCGGCGCGTGCGTCGCGCGACGCGGCCGCCGTGCGCGGCGTGTTCGATGAGCGCCAGCGCCTGCTCGCGCTGGTGGCCGCGCAGCCGCAGTGGCGCGCGGCCCTGAGCGACGCCGATGCGGCGGCGCGCGTGGCGCTGGCGGTGCGCCGCGCCTGGGCCGGCGCGCCGGACATCGCCTGGATCGACGAGCGCGGCCGCGTCGTCGTTGGCGGCGGCGATCTGCGCGCCGGCACGAGCGTCAGCGGCCGGCGCTGGTTCGACGAGGCGGTGCGTGGCCCGCTGCTGAGCGTCGACGCGGCCAGCGCGACCGGGGCGCGCTCCGTGTTCAGCGCCGTGCAACCGCTGCGCGACGCGACCGAGCGCACCATCGGCGTGCTCGTCTCGTCGATCGGCTGCGAGGCGATTGCCGAGCGCCTGCTCGCCGACGTGCGGCCCGACGGCGCCGCGTGGGCCCTCGTCGGGCGCGATGACCACGCGCCTTGCATGCACACCGCTTTTGCGGCGGCATCGCTGGCCCGCGCGCCGCGGGCCGCGGTGGAATGGATCAGGTCCGCCGACGCGCCGACGTTGTTGATGGCCGGCCAGCGCGTCGAAGGCAGTGCGGCCGTCAACGCGCTCGGCCTGCGCATCGTGCAGACGCAGACCGAGCACGAGGCGCTGCCGCGCGCCCAGGGCCGGGCGGCGCAGGCCCTGCTGGCCGGCCTGCTCGGCGCGCTGATCACGCTGCCTTTGGTGTGGTGGCTGGTGCAGCGCCTGACGCGCCCGCTCGGTGAGCTGTCGGCCGCGTTCGACCAGGCGCGCCGGCGCCTCGACTACTCGCCGCAGCAGATTCCGCTGCAGGGCACGCGCGAGTCGGTGATGCTCGGCGAGGCCGCGCGCGCGATGCTGCAGCAGATCGCGACGACGCAGGCCCTGGCCGACGACAGCACCACCGGCTACCGCGAGCTGTTCGAGCTGCACCCGCTGCCGATGTGGGTCGTCGATGAAGAGACGCTGCGCTTTCTCGAGGTCAATGCCGCGGCGTTGCGCAAGTATGGTTGGCGGCGCGACGATTTCCTGGCGATGACGGCGCTCGACGTCTGCCCGCCGCAGGCGCGCGCCGCGCTGGCCGACGCGTTCGCCCAGACGCGCCGGCAGGAGCATCACGCGGTGGTCTGGCAGCACCAGCTGCGCTCGGGCGAGCGCATCGACGTCGAGACGGCGTCGCGCCAGTTGCGCTGGGCCGGCCGTGCGGCGCGCATCGTCGCCGTGATGGACGTCAGCGTGCAGCGCCGCGCGTCGATCGAATTGCACCGCCAGCGCCGCGACCTGTCGCAACTGACGCACCAGTTGATGAGCACCGAAGAGCGCGAGCGGCGCGAGCTGGCGCAGGTGCTGCACGACCGCTTCGCGCCGACGCTGTACGGCGCCAAGCTGAGCCTGGAAGCGCTGGGCGCGCGCGCGGCGGCGCACGCCGAAGTGCAGGCGCTGCGCCGCGACGTGGCGCAGGTGCTGACGCCGCTGGTGCAGGCGATCGACGTCTCGATCGCCGACACGCGCGGGCTGATGTCCGAGCTGCGCCCGCCGCTGCTGGTGGACCACGGCCTGGCCGCGGCGCTGGCGCACGAGGTGCAGCGCCAGCAGCGCACGGCGCACGGTGTCGAGTTGCAGTTCACCGGCGCCGACACCGACGGCGCCGCCGCCGGCCGCCACGACACCGCGCTCGAGTACGCGCTGTTCATGATCGCCAACGAGGCCCTGCACAACGCGCTGCGCCATGCGCAGGCGCAGCGCATCACGGTCGACCTCGTCGCCGAGCCCGAGCGCATCCGCCTGGCCGTGCGCGACGACGGCTGCGGCTTCGACAGCAGCGCCCCGCCGCCGCCGGGGCACCTCGGCCTGGTCGGCATGAACGAGCGCGCCCGCTGGATGGGCCTGGCGCTGTCGATCGCCAGCGTGCGCGGCGAGGGCACCACCGTCAGCGTCGAGTGGCGCCGCCCGTGAGTGACGGCCCCGACCTCGGTATGGGCGGCGCCGAGCCCGGCGCCGCGTGCCACCGCGACGGCTGCGCCGTAACGTCGCGGGTCCATGCAAACTACCGTCATGCCACAGGCCGCTTTCAAGATCCGCGTCTTCGTCGTCGATGACCATCCGATGGTGCGCACCGGCCTGGCCGCCGCGATCGGCGCGCAGACCGACCTCGAGATCGTCGGCGAGGCCGAGGACGGCCGCGAGGCGCTGGCGCTGATTCCCGTGTTGCAACCCGACGTCGTGTTGATGGACATCTCGATGCCGCGCCTGGACGGCATCTCGGCGCTCGCCCAGTTGCGGCAGACGATGCCGAGCACCAAGTTCCTCATGCTCACCAGCTCCGGCGAGCCGATCGAAGTGCGGCGCGCGATGGCTGCCGGCGCCAGCGGCTACCTGCTGAAGAACACGTCGGCGTCCGACCTGGCGCAGATGATCCGCAACGCCCACGTCGGCCGCCGCGTGCTCGCGCCCGAAGTCGCCGAAGCGATGATCAGCGCCACGCTCGAACCAGCCCCCGGCGCCGACCTGACGCCGCGCGAGCGCGAACTGCTGGCGCTGATGACACGCGGCATGAACAACCAGGAAATCGCCGCCGAACTCGCGGTGGCGCTGCCGACGGTGAAGTTCCACATCACCAACATCCTGTCGAAATTGCATGTCGACAACCGCACCGAGGCGGTGTTGAAAGCGCTGAAGCACAAAATTGTTGCCCCCGAAGCGGCTTCGCCACCTCCCCCCGGGGGGCACCGCTAGCGGCCCGGCAAAGCCGGTTCCGCAGCGGTCGCTCGGCTTGCGAGTCATTCCCCGACCTGGGTATGGGTCCGTGCCCCACAAATGACCGAAGTACCGAACCACCCGCCCACCTACGCTGTGAATCCTGGCCACTCCGTCGTTTCGACGGGCGCCTCGGAAGGAACGAGACACAGCATGAAGCGCCTTGTGTTCACCCTCGTCGTCGCGGCCCTGGCGGCCGCTTTCGGCCCGCGCGGCAGCAGCGCGATGGCGCTGGCCAAGGCGCAGCCGTCGCCGCAGACGACCGCCACCGCTCTGCCGCGCTGAAAGCGCAGCGATGGACGACGCGACCACGCTGCCGAGCCCCGAAAGGCGCCGCCACCTGGACAGCCAGGCGCCGGCCGTGAGCGCCGCTGCGCAAGTGGCGCAACGCACGCGCAGCGCCTGGTCGCTGCGCAAGATGCTGATCCTGCCGTCGGCGGCGCTGGTCGTCGTCGTCGCCGCCGTCATCGGCTGGCTGTCGTACACCGCGGGCCGTGAAGCCGTCGATGTCGTCGCCAAGCGGCTGCTGCTGGAAACGCGCGGCCGCATCGGCCAGGCGGTGGAGCGTCACGTGGTCGGCTCGCGCGCCGTGCTCGAAGCGGCGTTTCCCGACGGCATGCCGATGCCCGATGCCATCGAGAGCGAACTGCCGGCATTGCGCCACCGCTTCTGGATCGCCACCTCGCTGCACACCGACCCCAACGACTACGTCTACTACGGCACGCGCAGCGGCCAGTTCTTCGGCGTCAAGCGGCTGTCGTCGAGCGAGGCCGAGGTGCGGCTGAAGACCTCGCCGACACAACTGCGGCGCATCACGCGCTTCGCCGGCATCGACGGCGAAGAGCGCCCGATGTCCGAAGAGACGCGGCTGTACGAGCCACGCGAGCGCCCCTGGTACAAGGCCGGCCAGTCGGCCGATGCGCACACCTGGACCTCGGTCTACATCGATTTCCGCTCCAACGAACTGGTGTCGACGCGGGCGCGCAAGGTCTTGTCGCCGCAGGGCCAGGTGCAGGGCGTCGTCGCCACCGACGTGTCGCTGCGCGCGCTCAATGATTTCGTCTCGGCGCTGAGCATCTCGGCGCACGGCTTTGCCTTCATCGTCGAGCCCGGCGGCGACCTGATCGCGACTTCGGCCGGCGCCAACGTGGCCCGCGGCGCCGACGGCGCGATGACGCGGCTGCAAGCCTCGGCGAGCACGCAACCGTTGGTGCGCGCCGGTTTTGCCGAGATGCAGCGCGCGCTGACGAGCAGCGGGCCCGGCCTGAAGCTGCCGCAGACGCGCAGCTTCGTCGGCGACGACGGTGAGCCGGTGTACATCGCCTTCGACCGGCTGAAGGACGAAGCCGGCCTCGACTGGCTCGTCGTCGTCGGCGTGCCCGAGCGCGATTTCACCGCCGGCATTGCCGGCAACCTCGCCCGCACGGCGTGGCTGGCGGCGCTGGCGCTGGTGATCGCGGTGCTCGGCGGCGCCTTGTTCTACGCCTGGGTGGCGCGTGATCTGCGTGCGCTGACGGCCGCCGCGCGCCGCATCGGCGAGGGCGACCTCGAGGTGTCGGTGGGCGTGACGCGGCGCGACGAGATCGGTGAACTGGCGCGCGGCTTCGAGTCGATGCAGTCGCGGTTGCGCACCGATGCGCTGACGGGCCTGGCCAATCGCGAAGCGGCGACGCGGCGCTTGAACACATTGATCCACGGCCACCGCGTCGGCGCCATCCGCCGCGCCATCGGCGTGCTCTTCATCGACCTCGACGGCTTCAAGCGCGTCAACGACGAACTCGGCCACCAGGCCGGCAACCAGGCGCTGGTCGATGTCGCGGCGCGGCTGAACGCCTGCGTGCGCGAGGGCGATCTCGTCGCCCGTTACGCCGGTGACGAGTTCGTCATCGTGCTGCCCGATCTGCCGGACCGCATCACCGCCGACCACGTGCGCGCCAAGGTCGAGGCCTCGCTCAGCGAAGCCACCGCCGACGCGCAGGGCAAGAACTCCGTCGGCTTCAGCGGCTCGGTCGGCCTGGCGGTCTATCCGGGCGATGCAGGCGACGCCCAGGCGCTGGTCAAGCAGGCCGATCGCGACATGTATTTGCGCAAGGCGGCAGCGAGGCTCGATACGCAGTTTTAGGATGTGCTCGCGCTCCCGCAGGGCGGGAGAGGGTTGGGGTGAAGGGTCAGCTCAGCAGCGAAATCTTCTTCACCGCCGCCGAGCCCGGCAGCACCGTGTTTTCGATCGCCGAATTCGTCAGCCTCAGGTGATCGGCGAGCACGCCCTTCATCACCGCACGCAGGTCGGTCGTGGCGCGCAGGTCGCGGCCTTCGAAGCGTTGTGACTTCGACAGGCCCGGCCAATCGGCGACGACGCGCCTGCCGGCCACCGCGCCGCCGAGCACGAAGGCGGCGCCGCCGCTGCCGTGGTCGCTGCCCATCGTGCCGTTGACGGCGACTTCGCGGCCGAACTCCGTGGCGACGAGGACGACGCTGTGCTTCCATGCGCCGCCGAGCGATTCGCGCAATGCGCCGATCGCCGCGTCGAGCGTGCGCAGGTGGTTCGACAAGGCGCCGTTCGGATTCATCTGGTTGGCATGCGTGTCCCAGCCGCCCATCTCCAGCACCGCGATTCGCGGGCCGCCGGCCGCGCCGAGCATCTCGCCGGCCTTGCGCGCCAGCGTCAGGGCGACCTGCCGGCCTGGTGCCGGTCCGTCGCTCGCCATCGTGCCGGTCTCCCGCAGGCCCTTGGCGCGGGCCAGCGCGTCGCGCAAGGCGCTGTCGCCGGCGTAGAGGAATTCGAGGCGCGCCAGCAGATCGGGCGCCGGCTCGGGCAACGCCGACGGCGCCCAGGTGTCGATGCGCTCGCTGCCACGCAGCACCAGCGGCACCGCGGTCGTCAGCGCCAGGCCGCTGCGCTCGCGCTCGACCGACAGCGCGCGGCCGAGCCAGCCGGTGGCGAGCTCGTACGGCTTGTTGCCGCCGGACTCGAGCACCTGCTGCGCATCGAAGTGCGAACGCTCGCGGTAGACGAGGCCGGTGGCGTGGATCACCGCCAGCTCGCGCTGCTGGTACATCGCATGCAGCGTCGGCAGGTTCGGGTGCAGTGCGAACGGCGTGTCGGCGAGCGGCAGCGGCGGGCTCGCGTATTGCGCCAAGGCACCGCGCGCCGATGCGAAGTCGGCGTCGCCGAGCGCCGGCACGGCGGCCAGGCCGTCCATGCCACCGCGCAACAGCACGAAGACGAAGCGCGCGTCGTCGGGCGCGGCGGTGCGCGAAGTTTGTGCGAGCGTGAGCTGCAGCGGCGCAGCGAGCAGCGTGCTGGCGGCGAGGAAGTTGCGGCGTGTGGTCATGACGTGTTCCTTCAGCGCCGCTGGAACTCGGGAGACAAGAGCAAGAGCGCCAGCGCTTGCGGGCCGTCGGCCGCGCGCTCGATCAGTTTGGCGGTGTTGGCCGTCAACAGCGGGCCCAGGCTCGACGCCGCGAGCGCACGCGCATCGACCTGCGTGCTGACGCGGTCGGCCACGCGCGTCGCCCACTCGACGCGCTTCCACACCGCGTCGGGGCCGAGCCATTCGGCGGCGGCATCGGGCCAGCCGGCGGGCGAGGGCGCCGCCTGCACACGCTGGCCGAGCAGGCCGGCGCCGGCATCGGGCTGGCGCTCGAAGGCTTTGGCACCGAGCTGCAGCACGCGTGCGGTGGACAACACCATCTCCTCGGGCGACTTCAACTTGGCCGGCGCGGCGGTCCAGGCTTCAGGCGCGTCGATCAGCACGCGATAGACGCTCGGCAAGTCGCCGTCGCTGCGCACGAAGGCCTGCGCCAGTCGATCGACCAAAGCCGGCGGCGGCTCGTCGGCGACGAAGTGGCGGGCGAGCTTGGTGGCCAGGTGCGTGGCGGTGGCAGGGTGGCGCGACAGGCTGTGCAGCACCTGCGTCAAACCGTCGGGCCCTTCGGCGATGCGCTGGCCGAGCACGGTCTTCGCACCCGGCTCGTGCCAGACCGGCTCGAAGCGCGTTGGGCTCGCGTCGCCGAGCGGTGACAGCGCCTGGCCTGCAGCAAGGCGCCGCGGCGGCGCCATGTCCGGCGCATACGCGTAGGCCGGCACGCGCCAGCCGGTGAGCACCGCGGCGAAGGCGGTGACGTCGGCCTGCGTGTAGCTGCCGGCGCGCGCTGCGGCGGCGCCGACCGTGTGCAGCTCGAGCACCTCGCGCGCCAGGTTTTCGTTCAGGCCGGTGATGCGCGGGCCTTGCGCGTCGTCGTTGCGCGCGGCTGCGCGCGCACGCTGCTGCACGACGCGTGAGTGCGGCCCGGCGGATTGCTCGTTGTCGAGGTAGCGCAGCATGCCCGGGTGCATCACCGCGGCGCGCAGCAGGTCTTCGAAACGGCCCGCGATGTGCGGACGGATCGCTTCGCGCTCGAACGCGCCGACGAGGCCGCGCGCGCTCGCCTTGGCCATCGAGACGGTGAAGTGATTCGCCCAAAACAGCGCCAAGCGTTCGGCGAACGGGCGCTGCGTGATGGCGGCCGTGGTCATCCGCGCACGCGTGTCGGCCTGCACGAGCGCGCGGAAGTGCTCGCCGAACTGCTGCTCGGTCGAGCTCATCTGCTGCATCGACTCGGCTTCGCGCCGCTGCTTGCGCTGCTGCACGAACTCGGCGAAGCGGCGCAGGCCGTCGGCGGCGGTCGGCAGCGCCGCGCTGCCGGAGCTCGCCTGCGCATCGGCCGGGCCGATCTGCGCCGCCAACCAGCCGCGCGCATCGCCACGCACCGCGCTGTCGAGCTGCGCTTCGCCGAGGCCGAAGCGATGCGCCGCGACCGCGGCGTGCAAGTTGCTGCTCATGGCGTGCTCCCCATCTGCATGCACAGCCTAACGGCAGCGCGCGCGCCGCGTGGTCGTGCGGCCGGATGTTTACCGAGCTTTACCTGGCGAGCAGCGAGTTCACCGCGGACACATCCGCCGGCTGCAGGTTGCCCGCGGCCTGGCGCAAGCGCAGGCCGTTGACGACGACGTCGTAGCGCGCGCGCGAAAGGTCGCGCTGCGTCGTGAAGAGCTGCGTCTGCGCATTCAGCACATCGAGGTTGACACGCACGCCGACGCGGTAGCCGAGCTGCGTCGCTTCGAGCGCAAGCTTGCTCGACGACTCGGCGGCTTCGAGCGCCTTGACCTGCGCCTGCCCCGATTGCACGCCGAAGAAAACCTGGCGCGTGCTCTGCGCCACGCCGCGGCGCGCGGCGTCGAGGTTGTTGCGCGCCTGCTCCTGCAGCGACAAGGTTTCCTTGACGCGGTTGTCGATCGCGCCGCCCGAGTACAGCGGCACCGCCAGGCGCACACCGATCGACGCGCTCTTGGTGTTGCCGACGTTGCCCTGCAGCTCGGGGAAGCTGCCGGTGGCGCGGTTGCCGCCGAGCGAGCCTTCCAACTTGACGGTGGGCAGGTGGCCCGCCTTGGCCTTGTCGTTCTCGATCTGCGCGATGTCGTAGCCGAGTTGCGCGCGGCGCACGGAAGGCGCCTGATCGACCAGGCTCACCCAGTCGTCGACCGACGACGGCTGCGTCGCCGGCAGCGCCACCGGCGCGGCCAGCGGCTTGGGCTGCACGTTGGTGCGGCCGACGAGCTGGTCGAGCGCGATGCGCTTGGTGCGCAGGTCGTTGTCGGCGGCGATTTCCTGCGCGGTGGCCAGGTCGAACCGTGCCTGCGCTTCGCGCGTGTCGGTGATCGTCGCCGTGCCGACTTCGAAGTTGCGCTTGGCCGATGCGAGCTGCTCGGCGATGGCCGTCTTGTTGGCTTGCGCCGTCGTCAGCGCATCCTGCGCGGCGAGCACGTCGAAGTAGTTCTGCGCCAGGCGAACGATCAGCTCCTGCTCGGCGCTTTGCAGATCGGCCTGCGCCACGACCAATGACTTCTCGGCCTGCGACATCGTCGCCGCGTTGGCGCGGTTGAACAGCCACTGCTCGGCGGCGAGGCCGGCCTGCAACGAGTTGGTGTTCTTGCGCGAGGTGAAGGGCGGATCGGTTTCGGCGCGCGAGCCGATGGCGTTCAGGCCGACCGTCGGCCGGCCGAGCGCCTTGGCCTGCTCGGCGCGAAACACGGCCGAGTCGGCCAGCGCGCGCGCGGCGAGGTAGGTCGCGTCATAGGCCCGTGCCGCCTCGTAGAGTTCTTGCAGGCTCTGCGCGCGCGCCGGCAGCGCTGCGAACAAGGCCAGGGACAACAGCAGGGGCAGGGGACGGGTCATGGTGGGCAACTCTCTTGGCGAAGTACGGCAACGTGCGTTGTAGCGTCGGGCGTGGCGTGTGCCCAGGGCTTTGCGATGGGCTGCGCGAAAACGCGCGCCGAATGCACGCCATTGATCAGAACTGGAATCGCGTCGGCTCACCGAAGCCCGACAGGCGCGGCGCCGCCGTGTCGAACAACTCGATTCGCTTGAACTGCTGCTCGGCCATGCGGCTGACGTGCACGGCGCGCATCACCGGCTCCTGGCCGACGATGGCGACCAGCCGGCCGCCGATCTTCAACTGCGCCAGCAGCGCCGGCGGCACGTCGGCCACCGAGCCCGAGAGCACGATGGCGTCGAACGGCGCCTGCGCCGGCAAGCCCGGCGCGCCGTCGCCTTCGATCACGCTGGCGTTGCCGATGCCCGCGCGCTGCAGATTCGCGCGCGCCATCGCTGCCAGCGCCGGGCGAATCTCGAACGTCGTCACGCGAGCCGCCTGGTGCGCCAGCAGCGCGGCCATGTAGCCCGAGCCGGCGCCGATTTCGAGCACATGATCCGAGCGCGTCAGCTTCAGTTCTTGCAGCAGCCGCGCTTCGACGCGCGGCGCCAGCATGCATTGACCTTCGGGCAAGGGCACCTCGGTGTCGATGAAGGCAAGCGCGCGATACGCCGGCGGTACGAAGTCCTCGCGCCGCACCAGCGCCAGCAACGACAGCACGCCCTGGTCGAGCACTTCCCAAGGGCGGATCTGCTGCTCGATCATGTTGAAGCGGGCTTGTTCGACGTTCATGGCGTTGCTTTTTTCGCAGTGGCCGGGATTCTAGGCGCCGGTTCGGCGCAAACCGTGCACGACCAGGTCCACGTGCTCGGCGATGAAGCGCTCGCCGTCGATCTGGTGTTGCGAGCACGCCGACAGGCCGTGCTTGTGCACGCACAGCATCACCATCGGCAGCACCAGCGAGTGCACGGTGCTCTCGACATCGACCTCGCGGAACTCGCCGCTGGCGATGCCGCGGGCAATGATGCTGCCGATCAGCGCCGAGCCCGGCTCGATGACCTGCTGCACGTAGTACCCGGCGATCTCGGGGAAGTTGCGCACCTCGGCGATCAGGATCTTGAACACGCCCGACGCCGGGCTGGCGTACGTCTGCTGCCACCACTGCACGAGCAGGCTTTGCAGCAGCGGTGCCATCTCGCCCTGCCACGCCTGCACCTGCTGCGCCGTGTCGGCGATGCGCGAACTCAGGTTGCGCACGATCACAGCCTTGAAAAGCTCTTCCTTGCTCGGGTAGTAGAGGTAGAGCGTGCCCTTGGACACGCCGGCGCGTTGCGCGACCTCTTCGGCGCGTGCGGCGGTGAAGCCTTTTTCGACGAAGAGTTCGAGCGCGGCGTCGAGCAGCTCCAGCGGGCGCGCGTCCTTGCGTCGCTGGCGCAGGTTCAGGACGGTGGGGCTGGCGGAAGGCATGCTTGTTAATGACCGAACGGTCAGTAATATAGAGGGCCGCTCGTGTGGGGTCAATGCAAGATGCCGCATGAGCGTCATCCGCACCCCTTCACGCCGCAGCCTGCTCGTCGCCTTGCCGGCATCATTCTTGTTCTGTGCCTGCGTGAGTCTCGACCCGCGTCACGTCACGCTGCCGCAGGCGGAGGTGCAGAGGCTCGTGGCGCGGCAGTTTCCGCGCCAGCAGCGGCTGATGGAGTTGCTCGACGTGAGCCTGGCCAACCCGGTGGTCAGGCTCGTGCCCGAGCGCAACCGGCTGGCGACGTCGATGGACCTGCAGGCCGGCGAGCGTTTGAGCGGCCGCTCCTTGCGCGGCAGTTTCGCCATCGACCACAGCCTGCGCTTCGAGCCGAGCGACGCCACGGTGCGCATGGCCAACGTCAAGGTCGAAGACATGAAGCTGGAACTCGCCGGCACGCCGCTGTCCGGCCAGGCGGCTCGCTTGGGTGCGCTGCTCGCCGAGCATGTGCTCGACGACTTTGTGATCTACCGCGTCAGCGACGAGCGGCGGCAGACGATGGCGCGCCTCGGCGTGAACAATGCCGACGTCGCCGTCACCGCGCGCGGCATC
>CADEEN010000028.1:16148-18628 GCA_902826345.1 uncultured Burkholderiales bacterium
GGGGGCGATGCCGTGGATGGCGGGGCGCGGGGTGAGAGTCGTCGAGGTCGGCTTCAGCGCTCGCGGTATCGAGCTGCGGTTCACGGCCGCGCGCTGAGTATCATCCGCGCCTTTGCGCGCGAGCGGGAGCGGCTGTGGACTGGATGGTGTTGGTCAAGGCCGCAGTGATGGGCATCGTCGAGGGGCTGACCGAGTTCCTGCCGATCTCGTCCACCGGGCACCTGATCCTCGCCGCGTCGCTGCTCGATTTCACCGGGCCGATGGTCAAGGTCTTCGACGTCGCCATCCAGACCGGCGCGATGCTGGCCGTGATCGTCGAGTACCGGCGGCGCTTTGCCGAAACGCTGGCGGGCATCACCAGCGATGCGGTGGCACAGCGGTTTGCGCGCAATGTGCTGATCGCGTTCTGCCCGGCCGCCGTCGCCGGCCTCTTGTTCGGCAGCTTCATCAAGGCGCACCTGTTCCACCCGGTGCCGGTGGCGCTGGCCTTCATCGTCGGCGGCGTCATCATCCTCGTCGTCGAGCGCCGTCACCGTGCGTACTACGGCGAGCGCGATCTCGAAGGACGGCGCCATGCGCGTGTCGAAAGCGTCGACGACATGAGCGCGATGGACGCGCTCAAGGTCGGCCTCGTGCAATGCCTGGCGCTGATCCCGGGCACCAGCCGCTCGGGGGCGACGATCATCGGCGCGATGGTCTTCGGCTTCTCGCGCAAGGCGGCGGCCGAGTTCAGCTTCTTCCTCGCCGTGCCGACGCTGATCGGCGCCGGCGCCTACTCGGTGTGGAAGGACCGCGCGGCCTTGTCGATGGCGGACGCGCCGGTGTTCGCCGTCGGCACCGTGTTCGCGTTTTTCAGCGCCTGGCTGTGCATCCGCTGGCTGATCCGTTTCGTTTCGAGCCACGACTTCACCGCGTTCGCGTGGTACCGCATCGTCTTCGGCGGCCTGGTGCTGCTCAGCTCCTACACCGGCTGGGTGACCTGGCACGCATGACTGCGATGCGCCAAGCGCATCGCGCCGGCGCGCCGCTTCGCTAGCATGCGCTTCTCGCTTCGGGAGCCATACATGCTGCAACTGGTGATCGGCAACAAGAACTACTCGTCGTGGTCGATGCGGCCATGGGTGCTGATGCGCCACTTCGGCATCGCCTTCGACGAGATCAAGCTGCGCTTCGACACGCTGACGTACTCGCCGGACTCGCCGTTCTACCGCGCGCTGTCGCAGTACACGCCCGTCGCCAAGGTGCCGGTGCTGCTGATCGACGGCTTCGCCGTGTGGGACACGCTGGCGATTGCCGAGGCGCTGGCCGACCGCCACCCCGAGTTGCCGCTGTGGCCGCGCGAGGCACTGCAACGCGCCCGCGCGCGCAGCCTGTGCGCCGAGATGCACGCCGGCTTCGGCGCGCTGCGCAGCCATTGCACGATGAACATCGAGGCATCGCTGCCCGAAGTGGGGCGACGCGTGCTGGCCGAACACGCCGGCGTGCGCGGCGATCTGGCGCGCATCGATGCCATGTGGACCGATCAGCTGGCCGCCAGCGGCGGGCCGTTTTTGTTCGGTGAGTTCGGCATCGTCGATGCGTACTACGCGCCGGTCGTGGCGCGCATGCGCAGCTATGGGCTGCCGTTGTCGGCGCCTGCGCTGGCGTACGGCGAACGCGTGTGGGCGGCGCCCGGCGTCGCCGCATGGGTGGCCAATGCGCTGGCCGAGAAAGACTTCCTCGACTTCGAAGAGCCGTATCGCAAGTCGCGCGACTAGCCGCGCCTGGTAAACACCAGATCCCAGACGCCGTGGCCCAACGCCCGGCCGCGGTTCTCGAACTTGGTCAGTGGACGGTGGTCGGGCCGCGGCGCAAAGCCATCGGTCGTGTTGGCAAGCAGCGGTTCGGCCGACAGCACGCCGAGCATTTGCTCGGCATAGAGCTGCCAGTCGGTGGCGCAATGCAGCGTGCCGCCGGGTGCCAGGCGCGAGGCCAGCAGCGCGACGAACGGCGGCTGGATCAGGCGCCGTTTCCAATGCCGCTTCTTCGGCCACGGGTCGGGGAAGAAGACGTGCACCGCCGCCAGCGACGACGGCGCGATCATCTCGCGCAGCACCTCGACCGCGTCGTGCCGGACGATGCGCACATTGCCCAGTTGCAGCTCGTCGATGCGCTGCAGGAGCGCGCCGACGCCGGGCTCGTGAACCTCGATGCCGAGGAAGTCTTCGTGCGGCCGTGCCGCGGCAATCTGCGCCGTGGCCTGGCCCATGCCGAAGCCGATCTCGACGACACATGGCGCATGGCGGCCGAAGACTCGCACGGCATCGAGCGGCGCCGCTGAAAACGGCAGCACATAACGCGGCGCGAGTTCACGCAGCGCGCGCACCTGCCCCGGGCCCATGCGCCCGGCACGCAGCACGTAGCTCTTGATGCCGCGCAGCGGCGCGGCGGCGGGGTCGGACGAAGCACTCATGGCCGCACGCATTGTCGCGTGCGATCAC
>CADEEN010000029.1 GCA_902826345.1 uncultured Burkholderiales bacterium
GCTGGGCATGAGGCGCACGGTGGCGCGCGGCGCGTAGTGCGCTTCGAGCGTGCCCGAGGCGCGCGGGGCGTTCTCGTCGGCATCGGCCAGCGCGACGCCGGCTGCGGCTTCGAGCGCTTGCCGCGTCAGCGCGCCGGGGCGCAGCAGCACCGGCGTGCCCCGCGAGCAATCGACGATCGCCGACTCGATGCCGACGTCGCACGCGCCGCCGTCGAGCACGGTGATGCTGTCGCCGAACTCGTCTGCCACGTGCGCGGCGGTGGTCGGACTGATGCGGCCGAAGCGGTTGGCGCTCGGCGCGGCCACGCCGGACACGCCGCGCGCGGCGCATTCGACGAGCAGCGCATGCGCCAGCGGGTGCGCGGGGCAGCGCAGGCCGATCGTGTGCTGGCCGCCGGCGGCGGCGGCGCCGATGCCATCGCGCCGCGGCACGATCAGCGTCAGCGGGCCGGGCCAGAACGCGGCGGCCAGGCGTTGCGCGAGCGCGGGCCAGTCGCGGGCTAAAGCCTGCGCGTGTTGGGCATCGACGACGTGCACGATCAGCGGGTGCTCGTTCGGCCGGCCCTTGGCGGCAAAGATGTTGGCCACGGCCGCGTCGTCGTCGGCGCGTGCGCCGAGGCCGTAGACGGTCTCGGTGGGGAAGGCGACGAGCTCGCCGGCGGCCAGTCGCTCGGCCGCTTGCGTGATCGCGTCGGGTTGCTTGCCGTCGAGACGCACGTCAGAACGTGGGCAACCCCAGCAAGGAGGCCGCGTGCAAAGCCGATGTGCGTGCAGTCTGCGCATCGGGGCCAGTGATCGTCAGGTGACCCATCTTGCGCCCGCGGCGCGCGCCGGCCTTGCCGTACAGGTGCAGGTGCGCGCCGGGCAGCGCGAGCACGTCGGCCCACGGTGGTGTGCGCTCCTCACCGCGCTCGTCGAACCACAGGTCACCGAGCAGGTTCAGCATCACCGCGCTCGAATGCTGCCGCGGCGCCAGCAGCGGCAGTCCGGCCATGCAGCGCACCTGCAACTCGAACTGCGAGACATCGCAAGCATCGACGCTGTAGTGGCCCGAGTTGTGCGGCCGCGGCGCCATTTCGTTGGCAACGAGCGAGCCGCCCTGCAAAACGAAGAACTCGACGCAGAGCACGCCGAGGTAGCTCATCTCTTGCGCCAGGCGCCGCGCGGAGTCGATGGCGCGCTGCTGCACTTCAGCGCTGATGTCAGGCGCCGGCACCTGCGTGACAGCGAGGATGCCGTCACGGTGCTGATTCTGCTGCACCGGCAACTGCACCACCGTGCCGTCGGCGCCGCGAGCGACGATGACGGAGAGTTCGTGCTGCAACGGCAGCAGCTTCTCGAGCACGCAGGGCACATGCTTCAAACCGCGCCACGCGTCGGCCAGCGCAGCACGATCATTCACGCGCACCTGACCTTTGCCGTCGTAACCGAGACGCGATGTCTTCAGGATGCCGGGCAGCAGCGCGGCGTCGATCGTCGCCAGATCGGCTTCGGCCTCGATCACCGCGAACGGCGCACACGCCACGCCGCTGGCGACGAAGTGCCGCTTCTCGGCCGCGCGGTCCTGGCAGATGGCCACGCTCTCGGCCGACGGCGACACCGGGCGGTGCGCGCCGAGCGTGTACAGCGCCGGCGCCGGCACGTTCTCGAACTCCGTGGTGATGGCGGCGCAGCGCTGCATCAGTTGCGCCAGGCCCTGCTCGTCGAGGTACTCGGCATCGATGTGGTAATGCGCGACGAGGCCTGCAGGGCTCGTCTTGTCCGGGTCGAGCACCGCGGTGAAGTAGCCCATCGACTGCGCAGCCTGCACGAACATGCGGCCCAACTGGCCACCGCCCATCACGCCGAGCGTGACCGGGCGGCCGTCGGGGCCGGTGGCGCCGGGCAGCAGAGGTTTCATTTGAGTTCTTGGGTCATCGCACGCGCCGCATCGGTCTGTTTCGTGCGGTAGGCGTCGAGCTTTTCGGCGAGCGACCTGTCGTTGACGGCGAGCATCGCCACCGCGAACAGCGCTGCATTCGCGGCACCGCCATCGCCGATGGCGAACGTGGCCACCGGCACGCCCTTGGGCATCATCACGATCGAGTGCAGCGAATCGACGCCGGACAAGTGCTTGCTCGGCACGGGCACACCGAGCACCGGCACGGGTGTCTTCGCTGCGAGCATGCCCGGCAGATGGGCCGCGCCACCCGCGCCGGCGATGATCGCGACGAGGCCGCGCTCGCGCGCCGAGGCCGCGTACGCAAACATCTCATCGGGCATGCGGTGCGCCGAGACCACCTGACACTCATGCGGCACACCGAACTCGGCGAGAATAGCGGCCGCGTGTTGCAGGGTGGGCCAGTCGCTGGCCGAGCCCATCAACACACCGACTTTTGCCTGCGCCTCGTTCATGGCTTGAATTGTAGGTGGCGGCCCCACACATCGAAATCAACATGATCGACGTCACGATCCAGAACTTCGAAGCCGAGCTGATCAACGGCTCGATGCAGCAACCGATCCTGCTCGACATCTGGGCGCCGTGGTGCGGCCCGTGCAAGGTGCTCGGCCCGGTGCTGGAAAAACTCGAGGTCGCGTATGCGGGCCGCTTCAAGCTCGCCAAGTTGAACAGCGACGAGCAGCCCGAGATCGCCGGCCAGTTGAGCCAGGCTTTCGGCGTGCGCTCGATTCCGTTCTGCGTGCTGTTCGACCAGGGCCAACCGGTCGATGGTTTCGTCGGCGCGCTGCCCGAGACGCAGATCCGCGCCTTCCTCGACAAGCATGTGCCGACCGCGGATGAACTCGATGCCGTTGCCGAGACCGAAGAAGCCGAAGCGCTGATCGCCGACGGCGACCCCGAGGCCGCGCTGGCCAAGCTGCAGCAGGCGGTCGCCATCGATCCGGGCAACGACGACGCGAGGGTCGATTACCTCAAGTTGCTGCTGGAGCGTGGCGCACTGGCGCAGGCCGAGTCCGCGTTCGAGCCGGTGGCGAAGAAGACCGCGCTCGATGCGCGCCTGGACGCGCTGGCGCATTGGATCGCTGCGCAGCGCAAGGCGGGCACGGCGCGCAAGCCCGATGCGCTGGCCGCTGCGATCGCCGCCAACAAGCGTGACTTCGAGGCCCGCTTCGAACTCGCGCAGATCCATTTCGCCGCCGGCCGCTTCACCGCGGCGATGGACGAGTTGCTCGAGATCGTGATGCGCGACAAGGCCTGGAGCAGCGACCTGGCGCGCAAGACCTACGTCGCCATCCTCGCCGTGATGGCCAAGCCGGCGCCGAAAGCGACGGCCGGTGAAACCAAGGGCGCGCTCGAAGTCACGGGCAAGGCCGCGGCCGTCAGCGCCGATCCGCTGCTCGACCAGTACCGGCGCAAGCTGTCGATGGCGCTGTTCTAAAGCAGCTTCGGGTCGAGCCCGGCGAGCGCTTCGTCGAGCAGCGCGATGAGGCGCTGCTGTTGCTCGCGATGTTGAGCGTGCAGGCGCTGCGACGCCTCGCGGTGGCGGGCTGCGAGGCCGATCTCGCCAAGCGCCTGGCGCACCTGGGCCAGACGCGCCAACGCCATCGCGTGGTCGTCGGTGTCGATCGGCTCGGCCAGCGCCTGTTCGGCTGCGCCGGCCAGCGCGCGCGCCTTGTCGGCATGGCCCTCATGCCATTCGCACCACGCGCGGTCGGCGAGCAAGCAGGCGGCGAAACGCTTCAAACCTTCACCCAACGCGCTGTCGAAGTTGGCGGCGAACAGCGCCAGCGCCTCGGCCCAGCGGCCGTGCGCGGTGAGCACCTGCGCGAGCAGCATCGGCACCAGCGAACCGAGCGACGCGGTGCCGATGCCGGCGTCGTAGTAGCCGATCGACTCGGCGCCGATCAGCGCCTGCGCCATCGACCGCCCATCGCCGCCGTTCTGCCCTTCGGCGCCGAAGAGCAAGGCCATGCGCGCCTGCGCCGCACGCATCCAGGCCTGGTTGTGCATCAGCGCCGAGAGGTGCGCTTCGTCGCCGTCGGCGATGGCGTGGCGGCGCGAAGCGTCGTACCAGGGCTGCGCGCGCGCGCTCTGGCCGCCGAAGTGATAGGCGAAGCCGGCCACCAGCGTGGCCCGCGCGCGCGCGCCACGATGCTCGGGCGCCGCGCTGTCGAGCGACTCTCGAATCAGCGCCACCATGCGCTGCGCGTCGCTGTCGCCGAACATCAGGTTGGCCAACCAGGCCGCGGTGGTGGCGCGCAAGCGCGTGCCGGCCGCACCGCTGTCCTGCGCGAGCCGGTACGCCAGCGCCATCTGCTCGCGCCCGCCGACGCCGATGACGCTGTAGTAGCCGTGCAGGCCCTCGGCCAACGCGACCCAGCCGCGCACGAGGTTGTTGTGCGGCTGCCAGGCGAGCTGCGAATTGAGCTCGTCGATCACGCCCATCGCGCGTTCGAGCTGGCCCTGGCGCGCCAGCAGCGCCGCGCGTTCGGCGCGCAGGCACCGCGCCTCGATCGGGTTCGTCGACTTCTTGATCGCCTCTTCGAGCGTGGCCAGCAAGCGCGAGCGCGGCGCGGGCTTCGCAGTCATGCCCCCAGCCGCGACAGCGCCTCGCGGTACTTCGCCGCCGTCTTCTCGATCACGTCGGCCGGCAGCGCCGGCGCCGGCGCGCGCTTGTTCCACGGCTGGCCGTCGATGCGCACCGCTTCGAGCCAGTCGCGCACGAACTGCTTGTCGTAGCTCGGCGGGTTGTCGTCGCCTTCGCGGTACGTTTCGAGCGGCCAGTAGCGCGACGAGTCCGGCGTCAGCACCTCGTCCATCAGCGTCAGCGTGCCATCTGCATCGAGCCCGAACTCGAACTTGGTGTCGGCGATGACGATGCCTTTTGTCAGCGCATAGGCCGCGGCCTCGCTGTACAGGCGGATCGAAATCTCGCGCACGCGCGCGGCGAACTCGCTGCCGATGACCTTCGCTGCCTGCTCGAAAGTGATGTTCTCGTCGTGGTCACCCGCCTCGGCCTTCGTGGCCGGCGTGAAGATCGGCTGCGGCAACTTCGCGGCGTTCTTCAGCCCCGCCGGCAGCGCAACACCGCACACCGATTGCGACTCGCGGTACTCCTTCCAGCCGCTACCGGCCAGGTAGCCGCGCACGACGGCCTCGATCGGCAGCGGCTTCAAGCGCTTGACCAGCATCGAGCGGCCGCGCACCTGCGCGCGCTCGTCGTCGGCGACCACGCTTTCGGGGTCGGCGCCGCTGAGGTGATTCGGCACGATGTGACCCAGCCGCGCGAACCAGAACAGCGCCATGCGCGTCAGCAGCTCGCCCTTGCCCGGAATCGGCTCGCCCATGATGACGTCGAAGGCAGAGAGGCGATCGCTGGCCACCATCAGCAGCCTGTCGTCACCGACAGCGTAGTTGTCGCGCACCTTGCCGCGGGCGAGCAGCGGCAGCGTGCGCAGTGACGATTCGTGCAAGGCAGTGACCATGCGCCGATTCTATTCAGCGCCCTTTCTCGCCAGCCTCGTCACACCACCGTCTGCACCAACTCGCCCTTCGCATAACGCTGCGCCACCTGCGCCAATCCCTGCGGCTTGATCTTGCCGGCCTGCCCCTCGCAGCCGAACTCGAGATAGCGCTGCTTGCAGATCGCCTTGGCGGCTTCGCGCGCCGGCTTCAGCCATTCACGGGCGTCGAACTTCTCCGGATTCTCGGCGAGGAACTTGCGCACCGCGGCGGTCATCGCCAGGCGCACGTCGGTGTCGATGTTGATCTTGCGCACGCCGAACTTGATGGCCTCCTGAATCTCGCTCACCGGCACGCCGTAGGTTTCCTTCATGTTGCCGCCGTACTGGCGGATCACTTCGAGCAAGTCCTGCGGCACCGACGACGAGCCGTGCATCACCAGGTGCGTGTTCGGCAGTCGGCGGTGGATCTCCTTGATGCGGTCGATGGCCAGGATGTCGCCCGTCGGCTTGCGGGTGAACTTGTAGGCGCCGTGGCTGGTGCCGATGGCGATGGCCAGCGCATCGAGCTGCGTGCGCTTGACGAAGTCGGCCGCCTGCTCGGGGTCGGTCAGCAGCTGTTCGCGCGTCATCGTGCTGTCGGTGCCGTGGCCGTCTTCCTTGTCGCCCTTCATCGTCTCCAGCGAACCGAGGCAGCCCAGCTCGCCTTCGACGGTGACGCCGGTGGCATGCGCCATGTCGACCACCTTGCGCGTCACGTCGACGTTGTAGTCGTAGCTGGCGATCGTCTTGCCGTCGGCCTCCAGGCTGCCGTCCATCATCACCGACGAGAAGCCGAGATCGATCGCGCCCTTGCAGACGTCCGGGCTCTGGCCATGGTCCTGGTGCATCACCAGCGGCACCTGCGGGTACTGCTCGATGGCGGCCAGGATCAGGTGCTTGATGAAGGCCTCGCCGGCGTATTTGCGCGCACCGGCGCTGGCCTGCAGGATCACCGGCGCGCCGACCTCCTGCGCCGCCGTCATCACGGCCTGCACCTGCTCCAGGTTGTTGACGTTGAAGGCGGGGATGCCGTAGCGCTGTTCGGCGGCGTGGTCGAGCAGTTGGCGCATGGAAACGAGAGGCATGGCGGGCTCCTGAAAAGGCGGGTTACGACGCGGGTACGGGGGTTGCGCGGAGTTTAGGCCCGCGAGCGCGGCCTCGTGTAGCCTTCGCCGCTTCGCCATACAGCCCGGGGGTGCCGCGATGAACCGGATCGAAACCGACTACCTGGTGATCGGCAGCGGCGCCGCGGGCCTGGCCTTCGCCGACACCTTGCTCGACGAGACGGATGCGCGCATCGCGATCATCGATCGCCACGGCAAACCCGGTGGCCACTGGAACGACGCCTACTCGTTCGTGACGCTGCATCAGCCCTCGGCCTTCTACGGCGTCAACTCGATGGCGCTGGGCAGCCGGCGCAAGGACGTGATCGGGCCCAACAAGGGCATGGACGAGCTGGCGTCGGGGCCTGAGATCGCGGCCTACTACGACCAGCTGATGAACCAGAAGCTGTTGCCCAGCGGCCGCGTTGCGTACCACCCGATGTGCAACCACCTGGGCGACAACGCGTTCGAGTCGGTCTTGTCGGGCGCGCGCACCCAGGTCCACGTGCGCAAGAAAGTCGTCGACGCGACGTACCACAGCCCCGCGGTGCCTTCGACGCACGCTCCGCGCTTTCGCGTCGCCGACGGCGTGCGCCTGCTGCCGCCGAATGCCCTGCCGCAGTTGGGCGTGAGTCGGCAGTCGAAGGCCGCGCGCCGTTTCGTCATCCTCGGCGCCGGCAAGACGGCGATGGACGCCTGCGTCTGGCTGTTGAACGCGGGCGCCGAGCCGGACGCCATCGCCTGGGTGATGCCACGCGACTCGTGGCTCGTCAACCGCGTGACGACACAACCGGCGCCGGAGTTTTTCGACCAGTCGATCGGCGGCCAGGCCGATCAGATGGAGGCGTTTGCGAAAGCGACGTCCACCGCCGACCTGTTCGCGCGGCTCGAAGCCTGCGGCGCACTGCTGCGCATCCACAGCGACCAGACACCGACGATGTTCCACCTCGCCACCATCACGCCGGGCGAGATCGACCTGCTGCGCAAGATCGGCAACGTGATCCGCAAAGGCCGGGTGCAGGCCATCGAAGCCGATCACCTCGTGCTCGACGGCGGCCGCGAGCCGATGCCGACCGACACGCTGTACATCGACTGCACCGCGTCAGCCGTGGAGCCCCGTCCGCTGCAACCCATCTTCCAGCGCGACAAGCTGCTGCTGCAACTGGTGCGGCTGCCGCAGCCCGCGTTCAGCGCGGCGCTGGTGGCGTATGTCGAAGCGCACTATGGTGACGACGAAGAGAAGAACCGCTTGTGCGGCACGGTGCCGTTTCCGCACACGCTGGACGACTACCTGCGCTCGATGGCAGCCAACCTGCGCAACCAGTTCCAGTGGAGCCAGGACAAGACCTTGCGCCAATGGATTCGTGACAGCCGGCTCGACGGTTTCGGCCGGCTGATGTCGAGCATCGACCCGCAGGACACGCACAAGCTCGCCACCGTCGATCGGCTGCGCAAGAACGCGGTTGCCGCGATGGCCAACCTGCCGAGGTTGTTGGCCGCGGCTTCAAGGTGAAGCCGCGGCCGGTGCCGACTCAGCGCGCGTTGGTCTCGATCCAGTTCTTGTAGGTCGAGACGCGCGTGTAGCCGTCCACACCCTGCCCGGTGCAATCGTTCAGCGCTGTGCTGAACGGCCCGTAGCTGACGATGCCGACCTGGAACGGCCCGCGCACAGTCAGTGGCCCGCCGCTGTCGCCCTTGCACGCGCCGCGCGTCGTGCTCGGCTGCGCGCACAGAACCCCCGCAGGGCACGCCTGCGACGAGACCTGGTAAAGCAAGGCTTGCAGCTGGTCGGGTGACGAGGTCGGCTGGCCGACGCTGTCGGTGCGGCCCCAACCGCGCAGGTACACATCGCCGCCGACGGCGGGGTCGTTGCCCGCCGAGGCCAACGCCACCTTGGTGTTGCCGGGAAAGCCGCGCGCCAGACGCAGCACGGCCACGTCGAAGCCGCTGCTGATGCTGCGGTAGTTCGGATGCGGACGCACGGTGACGACGTTGGCGACGTTGCCCGCGCCACATTCGCCGAGGTTGCCCACACCGACGCAGGCCTGCATCTGCGACGCCGGCTGCGGCCGGCCGGCGCTGTCGGTGACGCAGTGCGCGGCGGTGAGGATCCACTGGTCGTTGATCAACGTGGCGCCACAAAAGTGAAAGCCGTTGCCGCGCACCTGCAACGACACCATCCACGGCCGGCCATCGACGGCGCTGCCACCGCGAACGGAAGGGAATTCGCGCTCGTCGATGGCCACGCCGGCGCCATCGGTCGGGCCGCTGCTCGCGCTGTCGTCGTTGGAACCACCACCACCGCACGCTGCCAGCGCCAGCGCACTCATCGCCAACACGCCCACCGCCGGGCGCTTGCACATTGCTGCATTCATCTGTCAGACCTCCGCATCGCCGCCTGCCGTGGGCCGGATGAGCCGCTGCAAGCGCGGTCCGCACGCCGCAACAGGATGGCTGCGGCGCCGGGCCCGGCGGAGTTTGTTGGAGGCAGTGCCGTCGCGGTAACGGGATGATCGGATCAGCGCGTCATCGATACGCAACGCAACAGATCGGCGGGATCGTTTGTATCAACCGACGCGGCAGACCTTGAGCATGTTCGTGCCGCCGGGGTAGCCCATCGGTTCGCCGCAGGTGATGGCATACGTGTCACCCGGCTTCAGCACACCGCGATCGACGAGGATTTTTTCGGCGGCGGCCAGCGCCTGATCGCGGTCGCCGAAGTTCGGCATCAACAGCGGCTGCACGTTGCGGTACAGCGCCATGCGGCGCTGCGTCACCGTCTGCGACGTGAGGCCGAAGATGGGGGTGTGGCTGCGGTAGCGGCTCATCCACAGCGCGGTCGAGCCGGACTCGGTGAGCGCGAGGATGGCTTTGCAGCCGAGGTGGTAGGCGGTGAACAGCGCGCCCATCGCAATGCTCTGGTCGATGCGGCCGAAGCGCTTGTTGGTGAAGTCGGCGTCGAGCGCCACCTCTTCGGCGCGCTCGGCTTCGAGGCAGATCGAGGCCATCGCTTCGACCGTCTCCACCGGGTACTGCCCGGCGGCGGTTTCGGCAGAGAGCATCACCGCGTCGGTGCCGTCCAACACAGCATTGGCCACATCGCTGACCTCGGCGCGCGTGGGCACCGGGTTGACGATCATCGACTCCATCATCTGCGTGGCGGTGATCGTCAGCTTGTCGAGCGAGCGCGCCAGCTTGATCATCTTCTTCTGCAGCGCCGGCACCGTGGCGTTGCCGACCTCGATGGCGAGGTCACCGCGCGCCACCATGATGCCGTCGCTCGCCTTGACGATGCCTTCCAGCGCCGGAATCGCTTCGCTGCGCTCGATCTTCGCAATCAGCCCCGGCTTGTGGCGCCACTTCTCGCCGGCCACGTTGGCGAGCTGGCGCGCCATCTCCATGTCGGTGGCGCTTTTCGGGAAACTCACCGCGAGGTACTCGCACTGGAAGCTCATCGCGGTCTTGATGTCCTCGATGTCCTTGCCGGTCAGCGCCGGCGCGGTGAGGCCGCCGCCCTGCTTGTTGATGCCCTTGTTGTTGGACAGCACGCCGCCGATCTTGACCGTGGTGATCACCTGCTCGCCGCGCACGTCGTCGACCGTGAGCACCAGCAGGCCGTCGTTGAGCAGCAGCGTGTCGCCGGGCTTCACGTCGCGCGGCAGCTCCTTGTAGTCGAGGCCGACGGCGTCGTTGTTGCCGGGTTCGCTGCGGCCGGCGTCGAGGATGAAGCGCTGGCCCGATTTGATCAGCGTCTTGCCGCCTTCGAACTTGCCGACGCGGATCTTCGGCCCCTGCAGGTCGGCCATGATCGCCACCGCCTTGCCGGCGCGCTCGGCCGCGGCGCGCACCATCGCCGCGCGGTCGATGTGGTCCTGCGCCGTGCCGTGCGAGAAGTTCAGCCGCACGACATCGACACCGGCCGCGATCAACCGCTCCATCATCTCGGGCGTGGACGATGACGGGCCGAGGGTGGCGACGATCTTGGTGTGGCGCGGCATGGTTCTGCTTTCGTGACGAGCGGGCGATTATCGGCGTGACACGCGGGCTTGTCAGTTTCGAGCCAGTTTCGAGTAAGCCAGGGTTGGTTTCGCGTCAGAGCAGGGTCAGAGCGCGGTCGCACGATGCGCTTCGTTCGCAATCCACCAGGAGACGCCGCTCATGGACCCCACCCTCGCGCAGCGCATCGCGCAGCACCCCGACTACCTCTTGCTGAAGTCGCGCCGCGGCCGCCTCGGCTGGTGGCTCACCGCGGCGATGCTCGCCGTGTACTACGGCTTCATCCTGCTCGTCGCCTTCGACAAGCCGCTGCTGACCTCGCGCCTCGGCGACGGCGTGACGACGCTGGGCATGCCGATCGGCCTGGCGGTGATCGTCTTCACCGTCGTCATCACCGGCCTGTACGTCAGGCGCGCCAACGGCGAGTTCGATCGCCTGGCCGACAAGCTGCGTGCGGAGGTGATGCAATGAAAAACCGTTTCGCGTTCGCAGCGTTGATGCTGCTGGCCGGCAGCGCCTTCGCAGCCGGCGCCGACCTCGGCCAGGCCGTCAAGCAGGCCACCAACTGGACGGCGATCTCGATGTTCAGCGTCTTCGTCATCGGCACGCTGTTCATCACCAAGTGGGCCGCCGGCCGCACCAAGAGCGCGGCAGATTTCTACACCGCGGGCGGCGGCATCACCGGCTTTCAGAATGGCCTGGCCATTGCCGGCGACTACATGAGCGCGGCCTCGTTCCTCGGCATCAGCGCCGCGGTGATGGCCTCGGGCTTCGACGGCCTGATCTACTCGATCGGCTTCCTCGTCGGCTGGCCGGTGGTGACGTTCCTGCTCGCCGAGCGGCTGCGCAACCTCGGCAAGTTCACCTTCGCCGACGTGGCCGCGTTCCGCTTCAAACAGACGCCTGTGCGTCTGTTCGCCGCCGCCGGCACACTGGTCGTCGTGCTGTTCTATCTGATCGCGCAGATGGTCGGCGCGGGCCAGCTCATCAAGCTGCTGTTCGGCCTGGACTACGAACTCGCCGTCGTCATCGTCGGCGCGTTGATGATGGTCTATGTGCTCTTCGGCGGCATGACGGCGACCACCTGGGTGCAGATCATCAAGGCCGTGCTGCTGCTCGGCGGCGCGAGCTTCATGGCGCTGGCGGTGCTGTGGCAGTTCGGTTTTTCGCCCGAAGCGATGTTCGCCAAGGCGGTGGACGTGAAGACACAGCTCGCGGTGGCCGCCGGCAAGAGTGAGACCGATGCCAGCGCGATCGGCTTTTCCATCATGGGCCCCGGCGGCTTCGTCAAGGACCCGATCAGCGCCATCTCCTTCGGCATGGCGCTGATGTTCGGCACGGCCGGGCTGCCGCACATCCTGATGCGCTTCTTCACCGTGCCGAACGCCCGTGAGGCGCGCAAGAGCGTGCTCTGGGCCACCACGTGGATCGGCTACTTCTACATCCTGACCTTCATCATCGGCTTCGGCGCCATCGCCTTCGTGCTCACCGATCCGCAGTTCCTCGACGCCAAGGGCGTGCTGCTCGGCGGCGGCAACATGGCGGCGATCCACCTCGCCAACGCGGTCGGCGGCAACGTCTTCCTCGGCTTCATCTCGGCGGTGGCGTTTGCGACCATCCTCGCGGTGGTGGCGGGCTTGACCCTCTCCGGCGCGTCGGCCGTGTCGCACGACATCTACGCCACCGTCGTCAAGAAGGGCCAAGCGACGAGCGCGGCCGAGCTGCGCGTGTCGAAGCTCACCACGCTGGCGCTCGGCCTCGTCGCCGTGCTGCTCGGCATCGCCTTCGAGAAGCAGAACATCGCCTTCATGGTCAGCCTCGCGTTTGCGATCGCCGCGTCGGCGAATTTCCCGGTGCTGCTGATGAGCGTGCTGTGGAAGGACTGCACGACGCGCGGCGCGGTGACCGGCGGCGTGTTGGGCCTCGTCTCTTCGGTGGCGCTGACCGTCGTCTCGCCGGCGGTGTGGGAAGCCACGCTCGGCAACGCCAAGGGCTCGGCGCTGTTCCCCTACGCGTCGCCGGCGCTGTTCTCGATGGTGATCGCGTTCACGACGATCGTCGTCGTCTCGCTGCTCGACAAGAGCCGCCGTGCGGCGATCGACCGTGCCGGGTTCTTGTCGCAGCAGGTGCGTTCGGAAACCGGTATCGGCGCGGCGATGGCTGCGGCGCACTGACGCGGCGGCGCGTCACCACGACAGCGGGCCTTCGGGCCCGCTGTTGTTTTCAGTCTTCCACCGCGGCCGCCGCTTGGGTACAGGTTCGGCAGCAGCACGTTCAGCGCATCGAGCGGCACCGGACGCGCTCCATGTTGCCGATCATTGTGCCGATACATCCGTCTTTTTTGTTGTTCCAATTCAAGCCCTTGCATAGCCGAACGAGAACCAGCCGAGCAATCTTGTGCCGATGAATATGCCGACGCGTTCAGCACCACTGACGACTACGCGCAGACGCGCGTCGGCGACTGCGTGACCAACACCGCCTGCTGCGCAAAGCGCGTCTTGTAGCGGCCGGCAATCTCGGCCAATAGCTGTCGGTGCAAGGTGTTGTCTTCGGCCACCACGTCGAGCACGCGCGAGTCTTCGCGGCGGATCACACCGTCGGGGCTGCGCCACTGGCCTTTGGCGGCCAGCCAGGTGAAGCCGTCGGGCAGGCGCGGTGTGATGTCGCTGTCGATGAAGTCTTGCCACGCGGTGTCGGTTACCGGCCCCTGAGGCGAGTCCAAACCGAAGTAGACGCGCGACGTGGTCTGCGCCGTGCAGCGCATGCCGGCCGTCATGGCGGCACTCGACGGCTCGGTGCAGGCGAGCAGCATCGGCAGCACCGCGGCGACGCAGAGCAGTTGAGGGGCGACAGCAGCGAGTCTGAAAGTGTTCGGGCGCATGGGCCGCAGCGTGCCCGCCGACGCAGCCACCGTCTTGCACGCTTGCGACATCGTCACGCGTGCGGCGCACCGCGTGTCGTCGCAAACCTGCAAGACGCACGGCCCGCTGTGGCGCGATCGTTCGTCCTTTCTATCGCCCACACCGAGACCATCATGTTGCCGACCCTGCTCCCGTACCGCTCGGCGGAAATCCATTCGTTGAAGACGCCGCACAGCGGCGACGCCGCCTTCGTGCTGATCCGCGCCGCGGTGGCGCTGGACCAGGCGGCCATCACGCGGCTCGTGCAAGGTGAGCGGCTGAATCCGAACGGTCTGGCGTGGCAGAACTTCATCGTCGCCGTCGTCGGCGGCGCGGTGGTGGGCGCCGTGCAGATGCGCCAGCACGACGACGACAGCCTGGAGCTCGGCTCGCTGGTCGTGCACCGCGAGCACCGCCGCCGCGGCATTGCCGGGCGCCTGATCACCGTGCTGCTGAACCTGCATGCGGGCCAGGTGCACGTGATCACGCATCGCAAGAACGCCGTGCACTACCGGCGCTGGAGCTTTCGCCCCATCGCGCTCGGCCTGGCGGCGCACGCGGTGCAGCGCAACTACTGTCTCGGTCAGTTGGCTGCTCTGATTTCACTGGTCAGGGGCCGCTGGCCGCGGCGGTTGATGATCTTGCGCCGCGGCTGAATCGGTACGCACACGCCGAGAACCGTTCGCCCTGAGGTATCGAAGGGCTTGCGGGCGGCTTCGATACCTCAGCCCGAACGGATGGGCAGGGGTTCATTGAGGCCGAGTCAACCACGCGGCGCGGGCTTCAACAGCAACATCACCACACCCACCAACACCACGCCGGCCGCACTCCACTCGAAGGCCGTGACCGTTTCACCGCCGAGCGTCACGCCGAGCGCCATCGCGATCACCGGATTGACGAAGGTGTAGCTCGATGCCAGCCCGACCGAGGCTCGCGAGAGCAGCAGCATGTAGGCGTTGAAGGCGATCAGCGAGCCGAAGACCACGAGGTAGGCCCAGGCCGCTACCGCCAGCGGCTGCGGCGGCCACGCGAAGGTTTCACCGGTGGCTGCGGCGAGCGCCATCAAGACGACGCCGCCGCAGATCATCTCGCTGGCAAAGCCCATCGCGCCGGGCGCGAGCGGCGTGGCGCGCTGGCTCAGCACGCTGCCGAGCGACCAAGTGACACAGGCCACCGCGATGGCGAGCAGGCCGGCCGGCGACGCTGCAAAGCCCTGGCCGCGGATCAGCATCAGCACGCCGACCAAGCCGACACCAATGCCTGCCAACTCCAGCCGGCCGGGCTTGACACCCCAGCACAGATTGATGAGCACGATCATCAACGGCACCACCGCGATGAAGGCGACGACGAGGCCCGAGCCCACCGTTTGCTCGGCCACCGCCACGCCGCCCATGCCGCCGCCGAGCATCAGCGAGCCGACGAGCGTGGCATGCGCCCATTGCCGCGGCTCGGGCCACGGCGCGTGGCGCGCGAAACGCATCCACAACGCGAGCCCAACGCCGGCGACGAGAAAGCGTGAGCCCATCTGCAGGAACGGCGGAAAGCTCACCAGCGCGAACTTGATCGCAAGGTACGTCGAGCCCCAGATGACCCAGGTGGCGGCCAGGCAGGCGATGACGAGCGGCGGCAAGGTGCGGCGCGCGGAAGCAGAAAGGGCGAGCGATGACATGAACTCGATCGTAGGCAGAGCACGCTGCGCAGGCCATGCAAAGCACAAGGACGTTTTGCGGATCGGCCGTTGAAAGTGAGGAAGATCGGCCGCTAAAGAAGTCGAAATGGCGCGTGCGGCGCAGCGCTGCATCATGGAAGCGCTCGACCACTCGCGCGCCGCGACGATCACACTGACCACGGCCGACGGCGGCCACCCGACGGTCGAGCTGCCCCCAGCGGCGCTGAAGCTCATCGGCCAACTGCTCGGCGCGATGAGCGACGGCCGTCCGATCACCCTCATGCCCTCCAAGCAGGAGTTCAGCACCGTCGAGGCGGCGAACTTCCTGAACGTCTTGCGGCCGTTCGTCATCAAGGAGATCGAGGAGGGCCGCCTGCCGCACCGCAAGGTGGGCACGCATCGCCGAGTGGCCTTCGAAGACCTGGTGACCTACGCGCGCGAGATGCGCAAACGCCAGGAGGGTGCGCTCGAACGCATGGCTGCCAACGCGCGCGAACTGGGGCTGGACTACTGACGTGGCGGGGCCTGCGCGCTACACGGCGTTGCTCGATGCCTGCGTGCTCCATCCGATGGCGACGGCCGATGCCCTCATGAGCCTGGCCAGCGCAGGCCTGTATGCGGCCAAGTGGTCGCGAACCATCGAAGCCGAGTGGATCGCCTCGATTGAAGAGCGGCGCCCTGATCTCAAAGGGCGGCTCGACTACCGCCGCGATCAGATGCGAGAGGCGGTATCGGATTGGGAGGTCGAAGAACGGGCCTGGAAATCGCTGGCCGGCGGCCTGAAGTTGCCCGACCCGAACGATGCGCATGTGCTTGCCGCGGCGCTGGCGGGCCATGCCGACTGCATCGTGACGGCGAACCTGCGGGACTTCCCGATCGACGTGGCGGGCCCGCCCGCTCGGCATCGAGATCATCCATCCCGACCAATTCATCGTCGCGCAGTGGGACCTCGACCAGCTCGTCGCCGTGGCCGCCTTCAAGCGCATGCGCGGGCGATGGAAGAAACCGCAGGCCACCGCGGAAGACTTCGCGGCGGCGCTCGAGCGCGCAGGCTTGCCTGTCACTGCGCAACGATTGAGAGAGGCTGCCGAACTGATCTGAAGAGCGAGGCCGGCCGGGCGAACAGGCTTCGTGTTCGCGATCAGATCGTCGTTTTCAGCAGCGTGACAATAGCTGGCGAACTTTGCATCGAGGGGGAGGCGTAAATGCAACCTGAACTCATGAATCTGGGCGAACGCGCAGGCAGGGCACTCGAGGGTTGGCAACGAGGCTACGCAGCCATTCGAGGCGTCGGGGTGAGCGACGAAGCCTCCAACGCTCACACACCCAACACTACCGTTGGCGACTTGAACTCGCGAGTCATCGCCATGTTGTCGGCAATGTCCCGTTTGCAGGGCGCAGAGACCGATCAGATGCAGCTGATTGCCCATCGCCTGCCGGCGCTGAAAGCGATGGCCGACACAATCGAGGCACATAGTGAGAGCCACCGCAGCTCGACCCCCCTTGCAGTTCAACCAACCCCAAACGCCCCATCATGCTTCGCGATGATCGCCCGGTGCCGCTCGACCCACAGCGACAACGCCAGCGGACTGCCGATGCCCAAGCGCGTCTGCATGAACGCCAGCGACAACTCCTTCGTCGCGAGCTTCACGCGCGGGTTGAGCTCGGTGCCGCCGGTGCCGGGGCGGTCGGTGAACATGCTGTGTGAGCCGCCTTCGAACACCGCGAGTGCTTTGTGTTTGCTGCCGATCGCATCGAACACGGCGATGCGGTCTTCGGCGCCGGACCAGTAGCCGGGGATGCGGATGATGTCGCCGGTGGCGGTGACGTGCAGCGTGGGCACGTGCACCGAGCCGAGGATGCGCTGCGGCTCGCGCTCGCCGTAGAACGGCGGCGTTGACAGCAGCACCGCGGCGCACAGGCGCTCGTCGTGCAATGCGATCCGTTTTCCCTCGCGCTCGATCTGTGCGCCGGCCGCCAGCAGCGTGGTGTTGGCGCCGTAGCTGTGTCCGGCGGCGACGATGCGCTGCGTGTCGATGCGTTCGCCGAGCGGGCTGGCGAGCAACTGGTCGAGCGCAAAGCTCAGGTCGCGCGGGCGTTGGGTGGCTTCGCTCTCTTGCGCTGCGTCCTGCAATCGGCCGACAAGGCCGAGCGGGTTGCCGAACCAGAGGTTGCGGTCGCTGCCCACATGCTGCAAGTGCAGGCTCGCAATGCCGTTGCTCGCCCAATGCTGGCCGAGGTAGCTGTAGCCGCGGCGCGAGCCGCCGATGCCGTGCGAGAAGACGACGAGCGGCATTTGCGCGCTGGTGACGTTCGGCCAGTACAGCCGCACCGGCACCGCGCGTTGGCGCTTCTCGTCGGCCCACTCGAACTCCATCGTCTCGAAAGGCGGTGACTCGTCGCCCCACGCGCGCAGCGACGACAGCGCGGTCGCCGCGAGCAGCGCCGCGTTGAAGACACGCCGCTTCATGCCGCGGCCTCCTCAGCATGCGCCGGAAAGCGCGCGCGCCAGCGCCGCGCGAACCACTGCACCATGTCGTCGACGTAGGTGAAGACGACAGGAATGACGAGCAGGCTCAGGAACGTGGATGTGATCAGGCCGCCGATGACGACGATGGCCATCGGCGCCCGAAAGCTCGGGTCGGTGCCGAAGCCCAGGGCGATCGGCAGCATGCCGGCGCCCATCGCGATCGTCGTCATGATGATCGGCCGCGCCCGCTTGTGGCAGGCGTCGAGCAGCGCGTCCCAGCGGTTCATGCCACGGTCGCGCCGCGCGACGATGGCGTATTCGACGAGCAGGATCGAGTTCTTCGTCGCGATACCCATCAGCATGATCATGCCGATCATCGCCGGCATCGACAGGTCGGTGCGCGTCAAGAACAGCGCCAGGAAGGCGCCGGGCAGCGACAGCACGAGTGCGACGAGGATCGTCGCCGGCTGCACCCA
>CADEEN010000030.1:0-14513 GCA_902826345.1 uncultured Burkholderiales bacterium
GTCTGACAGCGCGTTGATGCCAATGGAGCGTGCCGCGCGGCGGCGTTGTCGCGCCCTGGGGTGGCTTGTCGGCCCTTTCGCGCCAGAATTGCGCCATGTCGCGTGGCAGGGCCGCCCAGTACTCGCCGCGATAGCGGCTTTGCACGTAGCTGAGGAACTCGGCATAGAGGTGCACCGAGTACTCCTCGCTTCCGCGCTGCCCGCCGCCGAAGTGCATGTAGTCGGGGTGGACGCACATCAGGGCCATCCCGCCATGCTCGACGATCCAATCGAGCTTCTGCCGCCAGAGGCTCCAGTCTTTGTGCTGCAGCATGATGAACACCGTGAAATCCTGGGCCAGGGTGTAAGGCAGTTCGACGTAGCTGCGAACCCGCTCTCGGACCATGAAAGGAAATATGGTGCCGACGCCGGTCGGCTGGGGCTCGAAAGGGTCGGTGTCGAAGGTCGAGGCGTCGTATTCGATCTCCAGGCGGCTGATCCACTCCAGGTTGCGCAACATTGATGGGGCGCGAAAGCCCACAGCATTCCAGTCGCGCAAGTACTGGTTGATTCGTACCGCGCATTCGTTGAAGGTGGCCTCTGATTCGAACAGCCTCCCATCGTGCTTCAGGCCGTGCACTCCCACCTCGAACCCCTGGGCGACCAGGCGCTGCCGCAGTGCCGCGCAAACCGTGTAGCGCTCGGGTACGAAGTTGAAAGATGAACGCACGCCGAGACTGAGTTCCAGCGCCGCAAGACGGTCGCACTTGTCATGCCCGCCCTGCAACTCGACGTCATGCGTGAGCACAAGAGCGAACCGTTTGCCGTCGGGCCATCCTGACCATTGCGGTGGAGGCTTTGCCGAGCACGGGTCGATGGGCCAGACCGAGGACACCTTGGGCATGAGTGCCTGGATGCGTCGTCGCCGGACCGCGAGCTGCAGGCTGCGGGGAATGAGCGGCTTGAGGCGGTAGTAAAACTGCATATGTGTCTTCTGCAGGTGATCGTGGCGGACCGGCTGCGCTTGCAGGGGCGAGGCTACCGGCCAGCACTAGCCCATATGTGGGTAGAGCAGTGAGCCAGCGGCTCTCAGGACCGGAAGCGGTAGCTGCGCCAACAGCTTGCTGCTCCTCGCCTGCGATGGTCTGTCGTCCTGCATGAACCTTTGCTGTCGCATGTCATAGCGATAGCAGTTCAGCCGGCGGCGCCGAGCGCCCCAGCCATCCTTGAACTGCAGCAATCCTTCCTGGTCAGGGTCGGTTCGGCCGAAGCAGAATTCGTGGCAACCCAGACCCATCGCGTGGCAGATCGCCTCCCACATGAGAAGGAACGCAGCGTGCATGTGCCCGCTGCTCAGATCGACCGCGCCGAACTTGTAGATGGCCTTGCCATTGAAATGCACGAGAACCTGACCGGCCACGGTACGCGATCCGTGCATCGCCAATCCCACCGCGCCCATTCCACTCATGACGACCTCGCGTTGGAGGCATGAAAAGAAACGCCAGGGTTGCGGCGGTACGCCTTGCCGTTTGCGCGTCAGGCAATGCAGGTCGTAGTACCGTTCCATGGCGGCCATTGAGTCGTGGAACTCAACCACCACACCCTGGGCCACGGCACGGCGAATCTTCTGCCGGTAGTTCGAGCGCAGGCTCGTGAACAGTTCGTCCCGGCTTCGATTCAGTGCCAACGTATGACCTTCAAACCAGACCCTGGGTTTGACATCCCCGAACGACTGCCCGTCGCCTCGAAACTCAAAATAAGACCACCCTCGGTCCCGTCCCAGAGCCAGCAAGGGCTCGCACGTCGAAGGCAGGTCCGTGAAAGCGGCGTCCGGCAGCAGCGGCGGGCAGTAGTCTGAGAACGGCAGACCCACCCCACGCCGGCCGGTCAGTGGGCTGTTGGCCTCCATGACAGGCAACAGACGCGACAAACGGCCAGACTGCGCTTCCACGAAGTAGTGCGGAGCGAATCCATAGGTCTCAATCAATACCCTGGCCCACTGCGCGGAGTGAAAGAACGACGCGCCGGCCGCTGTGACGAGCATTTCATTCCACTCACCCGAGGCGCGCGGATCGATTTCAACAAGGCTCATCCCGAATGCCCAAACACTGGTGTAGGGTCAAAAATTGAACTGAATCGCCCCCGTCTCCCGACGAGCCTCCATCGCATGTCCTGCGCGACTCTAACAACGCCTTGACGAGCAGGAGCACACCGCGGTCGATCGATCCTAGGGATTTGGTCACGAGCCCCCGCGAACGTGGGGGGCTCGAGTCGCGCTGCAAATGCACGATGGCGGACGTCGAAGATGCTTGTTGGCGTCGACCGAAAGCGGAACGACTTGTGCGAACGGCGATGTCCCCTTCGTGTGGCGGGGCAAGTCCCAACTCTCAGCCGCGGTGCAATGCACGTCCGGCGGCCCCTGATTGCTGATCGACGTGCTCTTGCGTCCGTGCAAGCGGGGCAAACCCCAGCGGCTTCAGATCCTTCAGACTGCGTTCGTTGAGCGCGGCCAGTTGCGCGGCGCTGGCCTCGATGAAGCGCTGCCACACCGCGCTCTTGGACACGCCCACGATGCCGGCAGGCAGCACGCCAGCGTGGCGCCGAGTGGGGACACGCCGGCGACCATGACTTCGCACACACGCTGCCCACATGCCCGCGTCGTCGCGCAGCCGTGCATGACCTCATCCATGCGGGCCTTCGCACTCTCCGTTTGCGATGCACGACCTCGACTGTCGGCTTGTTCATCTTTGTCTTACGATCCTCGGTGGCGGTTTCCTCGGTTCTTCAATTGAAGTAGGCAAATCCGGCTCTGTCGAATTCGCCGGAAACCGTCGCCTCCAAGTTCCAACTACGCAGGGGACGTCGCCCTACAACGCCTCGACGATCACTCTTTCGCGCATGAACGAACGCTACCAAAATGACTGCCGAGCGATCTATCCGTTCGGCACGCTACCCGACATCGCACTCGCTTGCTCCGCTGCTGTTCCACCTGCCGGGCGGCGATCGGTGGGGCTTGCTGCCTTTCGTTGGTCGGTCTCCGGCCTTTTCGGCATCGCCCACCTGGGGCTTGGCGCTGCGCACATCACCCATGGAGCGCTCTGCGGGGCGAATCGGCTGCGTACGCACCGCGCAACACCGCGGTGACCATGCCTCGCCTGCACACGGCCATTGAGCAACTCCGCATGCACGGGATGCGCGGAGCGTGGGCACTGCTTCGATCGAACGTATGCACCCGCACCACCTGTCTTCGACTCCAGAAGCACCTCGGGCTTCCGCCATCGCAGCAGCACCAAATCAGCGATTGCATCAAGGCTGAACAAGGCAACCTCGAGGTGCTCGAGGCCTGGCGTGCATCGCGCAAGGCCTGGTTGCCCATGGAGTTCTTCGTAGATCGCACCCGCCGTCTTCACCGCTGCTATCTTGGCTATTGGAACGGCGAGGTGGCACACATCATGTGGCTGGCCGGCACAGGTGAGTCCAGCACAGTCTCTGACTGGACACCGAGCGAGGACGAGATCGAAGTGCGCGACGTCCACACGCTGTCTGACTTTCGACAGCGCGGCATATTCGAGCAGGTAGCCCGAACCGCGTTGATGGAAGCGTGCGGGCAAGGGATCAAGATCGCATACGCGCACGTCGACGTAAGAAACCAGGCGTCCCTCCAAGCCTTCGCCGGCCTCGGCTTTCGTGCCACCCACCGGGTGAGCATCCTGCGAGTGCTTGGGTTTGACCGGATTCGGCTGACACCAGCCGGAGACTGATGTCGAGTCGCGTCGCAGTCTTGCCAAGACTTCAAGGAGTAGCGTATGAGCAGGCTGACCGCCGGTCACGTCGATGCGAGCGAGTGGGATCGTTTCCTCCAATCTGTGCCCGGCGGTCATCACCTGCAAACGTCGCTGTGGGCCGAGCTCAAACGGCCGTCGGGATGGAAATCCATTCGACTGGCGCTGCGTCAGGATGAGGTTTTGGTTGCGGGGTTGCAGATCCTGTATCGCGAGGTTTACGGCCTGGGCCGAGTAGGCTATTGCCCTCGAGGGCCGGTGCTCGCCAACGACGACGATCAGGTGCCCGCTCTGCTGATGCAAGAGCTGGGTGAGCTTATTCGAAGCGAGCGGTTCCGCTATCTGGCGGTACAGCCGCCAGCCATTGGTGCCCCTTTCGTTGCACTGCTCGTCGCAAACGGGTTTCGCGCGACGCCGCTTCAGGTTGCGCCAACGGCCACAGTGCTGATCGATCTGGCGCGGCCTCTTGAAACACTGCTGGGCGACATGCGTGCAAGTACCCGGCGGGCGGTGCGCATCGGCCTGTCCAGCCCGCTCGTGTTTCGTGAGGGCGCGTTGGGCGACTTGCCCGCCTTTCACTCTTTGCTGGTCGGCACCGGCATCCGGCGCGGCTTTTCTCCACCGCCACTGGACTATTTCCAGCGAATGTGGGCGCTCTTCTCCCAGTCCGAGGCGGTCAGGTTGTTCATTGTGGAGTTGGAGGGGGAGGCCGTCGCTGCCGAGTTGGATGTCGCGTTGGGCGACACCATTGTCTCCAAGCGCGCCGGGTGGTCCGGGCGGCACGGAAAGTTTCACCCCAATGAGTTGCTCATCTGGTCAGCGATGAGGTGGGCCCGCGAACGAGGATTCAAGTACTACGACATGGACGGGTTGGATCCCGAACTCGCGGAGTGTTTGGCCACAGGCTTGCCCGTTCCAGTCTCAATGAAAGAGACTCACCACTGGTTCAAACTCGGCTTTACCTGTAAGGCGACGAAATTGCCGGACAACTTCGAATTGGTTCGCGTGCCAATGCTCGGGTGGGCGCACCGCGAAGTCTGGTGCCAATTGCTGGACATGACACGCCGCAGGAGCTTGCTCAAGAAGGTCGGCGCGATCTAGGGCGGTGCGGCGGTGCGGTCACTTGAGGACCAGATAGACCCGGGCGCCATGTGTTCGCTCGCTGACCACAGTGCAGCAACGACGGCAAGTTTCGAGTGTGCTGGCATGCTTCACTGGCGAGTGCACCACGATCAGAACGTGACCCTCACTGTTCAAACTTCGAACGCACCGCGAGAGAAAGCTCTCGATCTGGGATACGTCAAGGTAGTACAGACACTCCTCGACAACAATGAGCGTCACACTGTCGGCACCAGGCCATTTCGCCATATCCATCTGCTCGAAGCGGATGTCGCTTCTTCCGAGCGCTACTGCTCGCTGCGCTGCACGTCCAACAGCTACCGCCGAAATGTCGTAGCCCCAGTACTCCGTGTAGCAATCGTCCGGCAGCAGATACGGTAGCTCCCCCTCTCCGCAACCGAACTCAACAAGCCGGCCTCCTTTGCACAATGTTGACACCATGGCGATCGTCTGAGAACTTCGTGTGCCCGCCTTCCACAGACCCGCCTGATATTGCTGATCCCAACTAAGCCGCCTCAACCCCAATAACCTTAGGCCCCACCACCAGATGCGCCACATTCGGCTTCTCGTGGAGGCCCATGCTGTATCAGGTAGCCCCGGGCTAAAAGGGTCGGTTGACATTCTGGCTCATGATGCAATATCGACCCGCTGACAACCGCGCCTGCGTAGTTCACTGGGATGGTGCTGTACACGGCCCGCACCAGCAGTCCGTGGCACAAGCTGCCGGCGGCGTTCGGCTCGTGGGACAGCGCGCGACCGGCGCATCATCCAAGCCGGCCTGTCACCGCACCCGAGTCGAACGGTTCTTCCGCCGAATCAGGCACTTCAGGCGCATCGAAATCCGGCAAACTCGCCGCACCGCTCGTCCCACTCATCTGTCTCATCACAGCCACTGTGTGCTCGGAGTGAATATCAAAATACCCTGGAGCGCCCTGTCGACTGGAACTCCGCACTCCCTCCGTCGTACTGCGGGCAGCAGGTGGAGAGAGTTTCAACTCGTTCCGTTTCCTGAAGTTCTGCTGTTGAACCACATTTTCTTCATTCGCTCCGAGAAGGAGAGGAGTCGCTCGTTTCGCGCCAGTTGATTGTCCCTCAACTCTGACATCAGACGGCGAGCTGAAGCGGCAAGACGATACTGCCAAGACACTCTACGGGCAGGTCGATACGTCTCATGATAGATAATCTGCGCCCTCAATGCTTCTCCCGCTGCAAGATTGGCTGAGTACTTCAATAGGCCAGCGTGAACGAAAAACGACACGCCCTGATCCCCAATCATGACAGCCTTCACTTTCCCTTCTTGCTCCGGCTTCTCAATCGACAATGCAACACCATACTGAGAATTATTCCTGTAGAAAAGCTGCGAGGAAAAATGCCTGAGCGCTAGCTGCTTGTCGCCCGTACGCCTAACGAGACAGTGGGTCCGTACCACCGTTCCCAGCGGCATCCACATCACCTTACCCCTCAGACTTGAGACGTCTTGGACGAGCCTCGCGAGTTCTTTGTGCCCAGACCGGAAAAATCCGTGATGCTCAACGGCGAGAATCGGTTTCTGGAACATCGCATCGAACGCATAGTCAAAAGTGTCCCGTGGATAGCGACGAAGAAAGATAGGAAAGCTCTCGTATCGCGTGACCGCCGGCTCCAAAAGGTCGCGGATCGCCAGTGGGTTTTCGTCATGGTCGACAGGCACCGGAT
This sequence comes from uncultured Burkholderiales bacterium, assembly GCA_902826345.1. GTDB lineage: Bacteria > Pseudomonadota > Gammaproteobacteria > Burkholderiales > Burkholderiaceae_C > CADEEN01. The sequence goes on from CADEEN010000030.1 coordinate 6,576, forward strand.
TCGTGTTGGCTGCGGCGAGCATCCCGCATGCCTTGAGCGCGTGAATAGCTTTTGTCGAGAACCGCCCCTGCGGGAACACCATAACTTTGTCGTACGGCATCTGCGTCAGACTTTCATGGGCCTCCATACGCTCTAGTGCACACGCTGTGGTACCAGCCAGCCACTCCTCATCCAAGCTCGAAAACTCACCCGCTGTGTGGTCGCATCCATGGACACAAATTGAGAAGCGTTGGGGTTGATGGCGGAGCAGCTCAGCCGTCTCGTGACTAGTACGGCGAAAGTTGTACGGAATGAACGCAATCGTCAGCGCGCCATCGATTCTCGCCAACTCGTCGACCAGTGTCTCGTAGTGGACGAACCCATACCGGCGCTTCAGGTAAGGGTCATCCACGACCATATTTGCACCGATCACCGGTGCAGTCCAACACCGATCGCCGAACGCTCGTCGCAGGAAGATCGTCACGGCTATCAATTGAGCGTACCAAGGCCGCAGCGATGGCGTCCGTGGTACAGCTGCACCAATGTCGACAAGCTCGTCCCCGGCGAGCAAGAACAAGACAGATCGACCGCGAGCGACGCCGACAAAATGAGGCTGACCGTTCACCGAGATATAGGCACTAACGGCCGACTCGGTTGGTCGAACTGAGAATGCCACCGCCGGCCCACAGTCTCCTGAGAAAGACCTTCCGGAGACGGGCAAGTCGGCCAGTCCGACATCGGACGCGACTGTGAACTGCCTTTGTGCAACGCCAGCACAAACGACCGAGAACACGTTCTGATCGGTCAACCACCTCAGGCCGCGAAAGTCGCCTTCATCTGGTCTGAGCCCGTAGACGAAAACAAAAGGCGCATCTGTGAGCAGGATCGAGAACCACTCCTCTTCGTGGCATCGCTCGAGAATCGCCTGTCCCAGGGCAATCACGTGGGCTCCGGGGGCGAGCGTCTGCAGTGCAGTGGGTCTGCCCTTGAACTGCTCAGGGACCTCGACGAACTGTGCCTCCAATCCCAGCAGTTCAGCCAACTTTGAAAGCGCCAGATCGGCCGATCCGGGCCCGCCGAGGCACAAAACGAACAGCGAAGGAGAGTGAGGAACCATAGGACTCATCGAAGCGGCTTGAGCCCTTTGGCAAATTCTTTGAGCGAGACTCCGCGACGCAACAGGACGCCGATGCGCGCGACCGGTTTCGCTGGATTGCCTTGCACCATCGTCATGGGCGGTACGGACGTTGTAACGACACTGCCTGCCGTCACTATTGCCCCCCTGCCGATCGTCACATTTGGAAGCACGATTGCGCCAGGGCCAATGGTGGCATCCTCTTCAATTACCACAGAGCGCGCTTCACGGGTGTGCGCGATGATTGTTGCGCGCATTCCAATAGCCGCCCGATCTTTGATCGTCACCAGATGAGGATATGAAGTTTCTATTATTGCGTCATAGCCGATCCACACATCCTCGCCTATAGCAACACCTCGCCAGCGATGGAGCCGCACCCGCCAGCTCGTCGCCCCCGGAGCAACTCGCGCCAGAATCTGCAGCAGTCGATTTTTTGTTCCAGCGAGCAGGCCTTCGCTCATTTACCTGCCTCGAGAATATTCCGCAGGGCTAGACGATCAATCTTTCCATTGACATTCAAAGGCATCTTCTCTACCGCCCTGATTTCTCTCGGGATCATTTGTCGAGGCAGCCGACTACCCAGCGCACGCCTGATATCTTCCGTATCGGCTTGTCTGCTGCCGATGAAGGCCACGATGCCGCTGACGCCGCCATCCGTTAAGGGCCAACCGACAGCCGCCACATCTGTCGATCCCGTAATTTCCCTCAGTGCCGCCTCGATTTCCCCGAGCTCTATTCTCATGCCAAAGATCTTGAGCTGAGAATCAATTCTGCCGTAGAAAAAGTAATACTCACTGGAAGACGGTTTTCGTACGATGTCACCAGTCCGGTAGTAAATTTCTGATTTACCGTGGAGCATGACCATCACACTGAGCGTTCTTTCCGGATCGTTGAGGTAGCCCAGAGTTCTCTGTGGTCCAGCGAGCAGCAACTCCCCCTTTTGGCCATCCTCGACCTCGTTTAGCTCTGCGTCTACAACGACTCCCCGGACTCCTGGCAGCAGCGCCCCGATAGGCACGATACCATTCTCACATTCGAGTGGAGATTTCTCTTCGTTCCATCGATACGCTGTCGAATTTATCGTCACCTCGGTGGGGCCGTAGAGGTTCTCGATGATTGAATTTGGAGCAGCAGCCTGAAACGCGTGGCACAGTTCTGCCGGCAATGCCTCTCCTCCGAATAGGGTGACACGCAGGTTCGAGTACTGCCCAGGCTTCAGCGCGCCTAGGCGCTTCATCAACGATCCATTCGATGGGACCGACTGGAAAATTGTGATCGCTTGATTTGAAAGGAATGTTCCGGGGTTGATGAGGCTGCCCGCGCTTGGACAGCAGACAGTGGCCCCACACTCCCAAGCAGCGAAAACATCAAAAACGGACGGATCGAATGTCAGATCTGCGAACTGTGAAATGCGATCATGCTCGGTGATCGCATACCTTCTCACCATCGTTTTGAGGAGGTGAGACACGCTGCGATGTGCTATCTGGACTCCTTTGGGTGTTCCGGTACTTCCGGACGTAAACAGAACATAGGCAATTCCGTTGAGATCGACCGTGCAGGGCTTGAAGCCTCCAGCCGAGTGAAGCTCCCTCGCGCCGAGAAAAAGATGTTGCGGCCACCGCCGCTGCAAGTCGGCGACGGTTTCACGATTCGGCAAGACCACTGTGAGCCTGTGCGAGAGGCCCTCCAGCAATTCTCCCAGAGCCTGCTCGCCTTCCCTGTCCATGATGAGTTCGCGGGCTCCAGTCCGCTGAATGAACCCTTGATTGCGTGCCGATGGAAATCGTGGATTGAGCGGGACGTAGCCGTGCCCACGCAAAAGTGCGCCAAGTATCCCGGCATAAGCGACTGGAGTGCGACTTGCATACACCGCTGTAAGCGGTGCCCCGCCCTGCCAATGAAGCTGCAGGGTTGCAGCGATCGTGGCCGAATACTCCCAAAGCTCTTGATATGAGAGGCGCGCGCCGTCAACCTCGATAGCAATCCGATGACCGAATCGTCTGACCGACTCCATGAAACCTTGGTACAACGGTCGCAAGGCTTCATCTGGCCACTCTCCAGAAGACTCGAGATGGGCGACCAATGAATTCACCTCGGTTGAGGCCGCTGAGATGACAAGAAATCCTCGATGTACGTCGCCAGCGGGCCGATGACCGTGAGTTGACTTGTATCGAGAGCTTCAAAATCAATTGCCACGTCGAAGTGAGAATCAATATCCGAGAGCAGTTCCATGATCCCTAGCGAATCAATGATCCCCTCCTGCAGCAGATCGAAGTCGTCCTGTATATCTTCCAGGCGGAGGCCGTGCCCTCTTATTTGTGCCTCGTAGCGGTTCAGCAAATACTCCCGTACGCCATGGATTGCTTTGTCGTTCATATTTTCCCCGTTTACGATCTGGATGACTTGCAGTGGCAGGAAAAACTATTATATTTCGGCGACCATGGAGGCTATGGTCGTCGCCTGCCCTGAATAGGAGACAGAGACTTCTAGAGTTTTTCTGAAACCGAAGCTTGCGTAAAGGCGCAAGGCTGGCAAGTTATCTGCACGCACATCCAGCCTGAATCGCCGGAAACCTGACCTTGAGCCAACTTCAAGGCACTCCTGCAAGACGCGGCTGCCGAGGCCGACGCCGCGCCGATGGGCGACCACTGCAATCGTGCGGATGTAAAAGTCGCCGGAATCGGCGAGTGTCTCCATGCTCTTCAACTGCTCGAGTCGGGCCTGGAGATCTGCGCGGTCGCGTCCCTTCGTTCCCTTGACCAACGCGAGAAAGTCGGCCATCTGCCGAGCGTTGAGTTCCTGGCCCGGCATCGCCAGGAACGCGCCAACTGCCGTGCCCCCCTCCAACGCCAATGTAGCGTGCAGCCCAGTGAACTGCGACGAAGGGCGGCAAACCCACGCCGAAAGGCTTCTGAGTGCCTCTTCACGGCCGTTGAACAGCCAGTTGAAGTGAACGACAGCAGTGTCGTACACGAGCTGCGACAAAATCGGTGAGTGGTGAGCAACGGCCTGATGCTCGCGCAGAGGTAGGTAGGTAATGTTCAAAGGGTTCAGGCTTTCGCACAGGGGTTCTACATCGCCTCGAGTAGCTGTATGAGCGCGCGCCGGTCGTACTTGCCGTTCGCGTTGACAGGAAACCGCGTCAGGCAGTGATATCGGCGCGGTGCCATGTAGACGGGCAGACGTTTGGCTACTCGATATCTGAGCGCCGGATCAACCGGATCATCGGCTTGCAGAAAGATCTCCACACCGCCGGCTCCCGCAGGGGCCTGCGGCCAGCCTAGAGCGACGACAGCATCGACACCCGACTCTTCGCGCACCACCGCCTCCACTTCCCCAAGTTCGACGCGATGTCCGAGAACCTTGATCTGGTTGTCAACGCGGCCACGGTAGAGCAAAGGACCTTCCCCGACGGGCCGACGAACTCGATCCCCCGTTCGATAGAAGATCTCGCTTCGATCGCCAAGCTTGACGAATGAAGCCGCAGTTTTGGTCGGATCGTTCCAGTAACCCAGCGACAACTGGGGCCCGGTCATGAGCAACTCGCCGTCTTCGCCGGGCAGCACCTCCATGAGCGCCTCATCGACCACCACCGGCACCATTCCGGGGAAAGGCTCGCCGATAGGCACGACGCCGTGCTCAGCTTCCAAAGGTGACCGCGCCGAGTCCCATCGATAACAGGTGCACGCAATCGTCAATTCGGTCGGCCCATAGATATTATCGACAACCGAGTTCGGTGCCGCTTCAATCCATGCCTTGGCCACATCGACGGGAAGCGCCTCTCCGCAAAACATACTCACTCTGAGGCCTGGATAGGTGCCCGGCTTGAGCGCACCAAGCCTCTTCATGAACACGGCTGTTGACGGCACCGAGAACCAGATTGTCAGCCGCGCGTCGTTGATAAAGCGACCTGGATTGACGAGCATGTTCTCCGGCGGACAGCATATGCAAGCCCCACGCTCCCACGCAACGAACATGTCGGCCACCGAGAGATCGAAAGTCATGTCGAACATCTGTGAGAATCGATCCTCCTGATTGATGCACAGACGCTGGGTGATGAAGTCCAAATAGGACTGGACGTTCCGATGCGACACCATGACGCCCTTCGGGATCCCGGTGCTGCCCGACGTGAATAGCAGATAGGCGATGGAGTCCGGCCGGACATCCGGCGACCGCCACGATTCATGCGAAACGAGGTCACGGCCACCCAAGAAACGGTGCAACGGCCACCGCGAGACCAGGTCTTCGACGCTGTCCCGATGGGGGAGAACGATCAGCAGCGGTGCCTCACTCGCTTCCAGAAGCGCCGGCAGTTGCTTCTCGGATGTTTCGTCCACCACCACCGATCGGCAACCGGAGCGCCGCAACATGGACCGCGTGCGTTCCGGCGGGAAAGTGCGGTTCAGCGGTACGTAACCATGACCGCGCAACAGGGCAGCCAGGACCCCCACAAACGCCGTTGCCGATCTGTACGCGAACACCGCAGTCAGTGGTGGGTCGGACCCGAGGTCATGCCGATTGAGGGTGGCAGCCAACGAAGCTGCCCTTTCGAACAACTCAGCGTAGGTGAGGACTTCGTTGCATACCTCGACCGCCCGCCGCTCACCAAAGGCCTCAACAGACTTCAAAAAACCAGAAGCAAGTCCTCGCGAGGGGTCTCTCATCGGAAGTGACATGGGATCGCAGAATTAGTTGATGTTGCAGCGAGGGTTAGGCTAGCTGCTTGACTCAGCATACTTTTGGGGAGAGTTATGGTCAGCCACGGATTCCTCTGCATGGTTGCGAAGAACGTAGCTTGTCATACTACCCACGAGCGCCAAATGAAAGAACCAAACTACGTTTGACTGGTCCCAGTAAGTAATACTGAACCAATTGAACAGGTGGACGCCGACCGTGACACCGAGGCCCCAAAGAAGGTACTCACCGAAAGATCCGTGTGAAATCTGTCGGGTGCGAGCCATGGCAGTGCCGATATTGCTGAATGCTCGTACAAAAACGGCAACCAGCAGCAGGACCGCACCGAGGCCCGCAGTAATGCCGAAAACGAGAAAGTTGTTGGTCATGTCCACTGCACCGGTGAAGGTGTTGGTATATGGAAGCCAACGTGCGGTTGCGAGCACGGGCATCCCGCCGAGCCACCACTGGTCGAGATTGCGTACAGCCACGTCCAGCAGTGCGGCTCGGTGATGCCCACCGCCTCCGGTGATGGAGCTCAGCCGCGCGAGCACATACCAGATGGGCGCATTCATCAGCGCCACCAGGGCCAGCAGGCCGGCGACGATCGCGACTCGAACCAGGCCCATGTGATGCCGGAGCGGCCAGAGCATCCAGCCAACGGCTGCGGCTACGACGCACGCGGCGGGCGCGCCTGAATTCGATGCCCAGACCATGGCCAGGCACGAGATCGCTCCCGCGAACATGAGCAGCCGGCGTTCGCTGGAAATGCAGGCCGATACGTACAACGGCAGAAACACACCGCCGAACGTGCCCATCAAGCTCGGGTGCCCGAAGCTGCCGGTGGCGCGCAAACGGCCCTCTCGCACCCACGCGTCGCCCGCGCGTATCAGCTCGACCCCACCCAACGCGGCAAACAGATTGCTCGACGTCGTGGTCTCGTAAACGATCAGAGCAATATAGGGGATGAGCAACAGCGAGAGATTGCGAAGGAGCCACTTGTAGTCGTCGAGAGTGGATACCAAGACCCGAAACGAGAAATAGCACAGGAACGCGTCGACCGCCGTTCCGATCTGATAGGCGTGGCCTCCTTCGTCGGACCTGACCAAGTACACGAGGACCGTGTAGCCGTAGAGAGCCACGACCAGCTTGTCGATGGGCGACGGATTTGCCGGCCGCTCACCGCGAGCGACGAGCCTTGCCAGTGCAGCAATCTCGAGCAGCCTGAATGCATAGAGGTTGAAGCCGGCGACGTCCAGTGCCTGCCCCTGCGTCAGGTACAGGACGCCAGCCAGAAGCGCCAGCACCGCAGCGCGCTTGGAGCCGAAAAGGACGATGACCGCCAAGATGGTCGTGATCGCCGCGCCCAGTGCGTTCATTGCCGTTGCGCCGCTGCCGAACCAGCCGCGGCTTCCTCCGATGTCAAGCCCCCCGCCTTGCGGTGGTACTTCCTGGCGACGACCCTTCGCACCGTGCCCACGATCGAGCGCAGCTTGTGGCCGAACGGAATACGCAGCCAGTTGCGCAACAGCGAGAAGCCCCGAAAGCGCGGCGCCGGCACGCCGAGCGCGTTCAGCGTCATCACGCGCCCCCAGATGGCACCGCGCTTGAGCTGCAACTCTCGCTGAGACATCGCGAGCGTTTCGGGATCGACCTTCACGAGCCTCGCCACGCCGGCATCGATCGCGCGCCGGACGATCTCCCGCCCTCTCTCGGTCCTGACGACCACGAGCGAGGTGCCCGGCTCGTTCGGCTGCACTTCGCGGTACCAGGGGTCGCCGCAGGAGATGTCGGCGAACTCGGCCGTTCCGTCAGGGCAGAGATAGCAGCGATACGGCCGATAGGCCTGCAGGAAACCCCAGGCGTCGGCATAGGTCGCAAGGTTGCGCCAGTCCGGTTCGCCCTTGAGCCGCACCGCGAAGTGACCGGGCCAGCCGCGGCCGCGGTAGCGCAATTTGGTGAACAGCCGTTCCCGGCCGTACTCCTCGCTGGTCTGGTCCATCGCCTCGATGACGCCGTCGGTATAGAGCACCGCCGTTTCTCCGGGCGAGAGCTGAACCTCGGTCTCCTCCATGCAGTCGAACAATTCACCGCTGACCAGCCCGAGCGCGATCCCTTCGGGCGAGATGAGCCGGATCGTCTGGTGGTCG
>CADEEN010000030.1:14523-17934 GCA_902826345.1 uncultured Burkholderiales bacterium
AAGCCGGGCCGGATCGCCTGCGCCTTGCGCAGCGCTTCGACGTCGCAGGGCTTGCCGATGAACACCGCCGGGCCACCGGCGCTCTCGATCGCTTCGAGCCGGTCGCACGGCGACGCCGGCGCGTAGCGCGACCCGGTGCTCGCGAGAAGCTCGTCGCGCGTGCGGCTGAAGGCCGTCGTGTTGACATGCGGCGATCGCTCTTCGCCTCGGATGTGTACGGCGCCGCGCATCCCCAAGGACTCGATGCAGAACAGCGCCAGCGCGCTCGCCATGCCGGCCGACGATCCGCTGTAGCGAATCTCGGTATCGACCGGGAAGCCCTCCCACACTTCGAGCACGGGGCCCCAGCTTTCGGCCAGCCCGGCAATGGCCGCTTGCGGCCGGGCGGCCGTGTCGTGCGCCACGTCGATGCCCGGACAAACGTCGAGGCAGTCGCGGCACTGGCCGTCACCTGCGCAAGCCGTGTCGGAAAGGACCGGCCGCAGTCCCTGGTCGACGAAGTTGACGATCTGCACCTTGCCCTGCGGGCAGGCGTAGGAGCACGCGCCGCAGCCGACGCACATGCGCCAACTCGCGACGTCGGCAACGTTGCGGAAGACGTCAGGGTGCTTGCTGGCTGTCACGCGATGCCGTCCAGCGCGGCGAAGAGCTCACGCTTCACGTCGATCATGGTCCGCCGCAGCGCCGACGCGATCTCGACGCGATCACGCAACGCGCCATCGATCGCCTCGAGGATCTGCTCGGTCGTCAGATGACGGGGGTCCGCGACGAGATCGCCCGCGCCGACGGTCTGGAAGACGCCGAGGAATTTTTGGCTGTATGCGATGCCGATCGCGGGAATGCCCTGCGACAGCGCGGCGATGCAAGCATGCATGCGCGCGCCGACGAAGAAGTCGCATCGGCCGATGACGTACTTGATCTCGTTCTGATCGAACTGGCCGCGGATGCAGCCGAGCCGGCCTGGGTAGCGATCCTTCAGCGCGTCGAAGAGCGCGGCACAGGCGATCGAATCGCTCTCCGGCTGGTCGCCGAAGACATGCGGGACGAGGATGACGTCTGCGTCCTGGCCGCGAACGAAGAACTCGACCGCCCGTCCCACCAGATCGCGGTAGTCGACCTTGAGGTCGAAGGCGTTGTTGCGGTCGTAGCCGCCCATCATCAGCAGCCCGCTGACGTTGAGGCCGACGAGCAGGCGTCCGCTGCGCTTCAGTGCTTCGAGCTCATCGAGCCCGCGCAGCGGCCGACGCGGTTCGAGGATGAATCCCATGTCGTAGCAGAAACGGGCGTGCGCGCCCTCGTCGCCGAGCAGATGCTTGACTTCCTGCACGCCCGCCTGTTCTCTCGAATAAACCCGTTGCGCTCGCCTCAGCAACCGCTCTGCGAGGCCGCGCGCGAGGCCGGTGCGGAACGGCCCGATGGTCTGGGGCAGCAGCACCAGCTTCGTGCCGAGCCAGAGCACGAGCAGTTGCGGCAGGTACACGTAGAAGAAGCGGCCCAGACCATAGATGTCGCTGAAGCTGTCGCCGCCGGACACGGCGACCGCCACGTCGGCATCGCGGATCGCCTTGATCCACGGGTTGCGCCGCGCCGTCCGTTGGGCGAAGCGCTCGCCCGCCACCCGGCTCAGCCCGGCGAGAAAGAGCAGGTAGACGACGTTGTTCTCGAGAAGCACTTTCCACGAGAAGCGCAGGTTGACCAGCGGCACCTCGAAAGGCCTGCCGTCGACGCTGACCGGCGAGCGCGTGGCGTGCCGCCCGTAGTCGAGAAAGCTGATCTGCGCTTCGGGATATCGCCTCGCCAGGATCGAGATCGCGCCCGATGCCAGCGCGCCGACGCCCATGTTGTCGGTGGCGAAGGTGGCGCCCAGGAGCAGCACGCGCCGCGCTGATTGCACACCGGGTTGCATCGTCATGCCGCCTCGCTCAGTCGGGGCGCGTTCGCACGATCCGACTCGGCGTCCGAACGCGGCTCTCCGTCGATGAACTCGCGATGCCACAACTCCAGTGTCACCAGCGAGAAGATCTCGGCCGAAAGGTCCGCTCCGCCGCGCGACCGCTCCAGCAGCGCCGCCATCGCGCGGTCGTCGAAGTAGCCGCGCTGCCGCGTCCGGCCGTCGCCGAGCAGATCGTGGACGAAGCCCTTCAACTCGCCGCCGAACCACTTCTGGAAAGGAACCGGGAATCCGGTCTTGCGCCGCTCCAGGATCTGCTTGGGCACGCGGTCGCTGAGGGCGCGCTTGAGGATGTGCTTGGTGCGAAAGCCCTTGAGCTTCATCTCGGCCGGCAATGCCGCGGCGAATTCGAGCACGCGATGGTCGAGCAAGGGGACGCGCAGCTCGACCGAGTTCGCCATCGTCATCTTGTCGGCCTTGATCAACAGGTCGTCGGGCAGCCATGTCTTGGTGTCCACGTACAGCATCTGGTTGAGCGCGGACTGCTTGCCGACATGGTCGAACAGCCGGCGCAGGAAGGCGGTTGACCGCGCCTGGCCCAATTCGGCCTGGAACGCACCCGTGTACAAGCTCGGCTTGGCCAGCGCGAACGTGCTCAGCGGCCCGGCCGTTCGCGACCAGTAGTAGTCGGCGAGATCGTTGCGCATCTCGTGCGCGAAGCGGCGCCACCGCGAGTGACCGGAAGCGCGCGCAAGCAGATCGAAGCCGGCCGCGGCCGCCCCGGCCGGATACCGGCCCAGCCCCTTCAGGCGCTCGAGCCAGACCGTGTTGCGGTAATTCGGATAGCCGGCAAAGCCCTCGTCGCCGCCCTCGCCGGACAGCAGCACCTTGACATGCCGGCGCGCCAGCTCGGTGACGTAGTACAGCGCGACGGCCGGCGGCTCGCACACCGGCTCCTCCATGTGCCGGACGTAGCGCGGCAGGAAGGCCTGGAAGTCCTGGGCCGACACCGTCATCTCGTGGTGCTCGCTGCCGTAGCGCCTCGAGGCGATGCGGGCGTAGGGGCGCTCGTCGGTGACGCCGGGCTCGGAGAAGCCGACCGTGAAGGTCTTAACCGGCTGCATCGTCTGCTCGACCGCGAAGCTCAGCAGCGCCGTCGAATCGACGCCCCCGCTCAGCAGCACGCCCACCGGCACGTCGGCAATCATGTGCTCGCGCACCGAGTCCTCGAGCAGCGCGACGAGCGCCTGCGCGATCTCGTCTTCGCTGCCCTGCATCGGCTGCTCTGGAAAGCGCAGGTCCCAGTACTGGGTGACGGCGACGCGGCCGTCCTTGACGACCAGGTGATGGCCGGGCAGCAGCCGCCGGATCCCGACCAGCGCCGTGTCTTCGCCCGGCCCGTAGTGATGCATCAGGAAGCTGTCGAGTGCGGGCAGGTTGACGCGCCGCGGCACCGCCGGGTGCTGCAGCAGCGCCTTGATCTCGGAGGCGAACAGCAGCAGTCCGTCGACGACGGTGTA
>CADEEN010000031.1 GCA_902826345.1 uncultured Burkholderiales bacterium
TGACTAAGGCTGCGGCCTGCTCCACGGGCAGCTTGGCTTCGCGCCAAGCGTCGAGGCCCCCTGCCAAAGGCTGCGCTTTTTCGTAGCCCGCCTTGCGCAGCAAGCCCGCGGCGCGAGACGCGCGCGAACCCGTCGGGCAAACAACCACCAACGGCAGCGCCTTGTTGCTCGGCAGGTCCTTCGAGCCTTCGAGTTTGCCCAGCGGAATGTTGCGCGCACCGTTCGGGTGGCCTTTGGCAAATTCTTCCGGCTCGCTGACATCGATCAGCACCGCTTTCTCGCGGTTGATCAGGCGCACCGCTTCGTTGGTGCCCACGCTGCCTGCGCCACCCTTGCCTTTGATCTGCGGCCAGACCAAAAAAAAGCCCGACACCAGCGCGGTCAGGACCAACAGCCAATTCTTCAGCAGGAACTCGAGCACGGTGGATCACGCAGGTGGCAAGGGGCGCGAATCATACAATCCGCCTCCTTTCGAGACCCCCGTTCGCCGCCATGCACAAGCTTGTCCTCATCCGCCACGGCGAATCGACGTGGAACCTCGAAAACCGCTTCACCGGCTGGACCGATGTGCCACTCACCGACACCGGCGTCGCGCAAGCACGCGAGTCGGGGCGCTTGTTGAAAGAGGCCGGCTACGAGTTCGATCTGGCGCTCACGTCGGTGTTGAAGCGCGCCATCTGGACGCTGTGGCATGCCCTCGACGTGATGGACCGCACCTGGGTGCCGGTGCAGAACGACTGGCGCTTGAACGAGCGCCACTACGGCGCGCTGCAGGGCCTGAACAAATCCGACATGGCCAAACAGTACGGCGACGAGCAGGTGCTGATCTGGCGCCGCAGCTACGACACGCCGCCGCCACTGCTCGACGCGAACGATCCGCGCAGCGAGCGCGGCGATTTGCGCTACGCCAAGCTCACGCCGTCGCAAGTGCCGCTGACCGAGTGCCTGAAGGACACGGTGGCACGCGTGATGCCCTGCTGGAACGACAGCATCGCGCCGGCGATTCGATCGGGGCAGCGCCTGGTCATCGCTGCGCACGGCAACTCGATCCGCGCGCTGGTGAAGTACTTGGACGGCATCGGCGATGCCGAGATCGTCGGCGTGAATATCCCCAACGGCATTCCGCTGGTCTACGAGTTGGATGCGCAGTTGAAGCCGGTCCGGCACTACTACTTGGGCGATCCCGAAGCGGCAGCGAAAGCTGCCGCGGCCGTGGCGGCGCAGGGCAAAAAAGCATAGTCACGCGGTCGGCAGCTCGGCCGCAATCGTCTCGCGCAGGTGCGCCGCCAACGCGCGCCGATCGGCATGCGCCGTGCTTTGTGCCGGCAGCACGCGCACCTCGACGTTCAAGCCGCTCGAACAGACGAAGCGCCACGCGCTCTGCGCCAACGTCGTCTCGCCGAGGAACTCCGCGAGCGGACTGATCGCGTGCTCTGCATCGAAGAAGCGCAGCACCACCGGCTGCACCGGCGTTGACGTGGTCACCGCTGCATGCAGCAGGTTGGCGTGGAACGGCAGCAGCGTGCGGCCGTCGCCCGTCGTGCCTTCGGGGAACACCGCCACCGTGTCGCCGTCCCGCAGTGCTTCGGCCATCTGGTGCACGACGCGCAGCGCATCGCGCTTTTTCTCGCGCTCGATGAACAGCGTGCCGGCGCCGACGACGAGCCGGCCGATCAGCGGCCACTGCTTGACGTCGGCCTTGGAGACGAAGTGCGCTTCGGGAATCACGGCGTGGATGGCCGCGATGTCGAGCCACGAGACGTGGTTCGAGACGACGAGCTTGGCGCCCGGCCGCGGCGTGCCTTGCGCATGCAGCGTGATGCCGATCAGCCGCAGCAGCTCGGCAGACCACCACTGGATGCGTGCGTGTCTTTGCGCGGCGCTGTACGCGCCGAAGCGAAACACGATGATCGCCAAGCCGTGCGCGCCATGCACGAGCAGGCGCACGATGCGCCACGCGCCGATCACACCGCGCATCACGCCGCGGCAGCAGGCGCTTCGTAGGCCACGCTGCCGGCCACCAGCGTCGTACGCACGCGGCCCGGCATCTCGAAGCCGCTGCTCGCAAAGGCGAACGGCGTGTGCTTGCCCTGGCTGACCAGCGTGGCATCACTGACCTGCCAGCGCGCCTGCGGATCGAAAACGCAGAGGTCGGCGACGCCGCCTTCGACCAGGCGGCCGGCGCTCGCCGACAGCGTGCCGATCGCACCACCGAGCACACGCACCGGCTCGCTGGTGATGCGCGAAAGTGTCGCCGGCAGCGCCAGGCCACGCTGCTCGCCCCAGTGCAAGGCCAGGCCGAGCAGCAGCTCGAGGCCGGTCGCGCCCGGTGTGGCCTCGGCAAACGGCAGCGTCTTTTCGTCGGCATCGACCGGCGTGTGGTCCGACACCAGCGCGTCGATCGTGCCGTCGGCGAGTGCGGCCTGCAACGCATCTCGGTCGCGCTGTTGACGCACCGGCGGCGTCAGGCGCAGCGCGGAGTTGAAGTAACCGATGTCCATGTCGGTCAGGTGCAGCGAGTTGATGCTGACGTCGGCGGTGACCGGCAGGCCTTCGGCCTTGGCGCGACGCACGAGTTCGACGCCGGCCGCGCTCGACAGGCGTTCGAGGTGCACACGCGCGCCGGTGCCGCGCATCAGCTCGAAGATCGTGAACAGCGCGATCGTCTCGGCTGCCGCCGGCACACCGGCCAGCCCGAGACGTGTCGCCACCGCGCCGCTCGCCGCCACGCCGACGCCGAGCCACGGATCGCGCGGCTGCAGCCACACCGTGTAGCCGAACGTCGCTGCGTACTGCAACGCGCGTTGCAGCGTCAGCGTGTTGGTGATGCGCGCATCGGCCTGCGAAAAGCCGACGCAGCCGGATTCGGTGAGCTCGGCCATTTCGGTCAGCGCTTCACCGGCGAGGCCGCGCGTCAGCGCGCCGAGCGGGAAGACGCGGCAGCGCGACAGCTTGCGCGCGCGGAACTTCAGCATCTCGACCAAGCCCGGCTCGTCGAGCGGCGGGTCGGTGTCGGGCGGGCAGACCAGGCTCGTCACGCCGCCGGCCGCGGCGGCAGCGAGCTCGCTCTCCAGCATTCCCTCGTGTTCATGCCCCGGCTCGCGCAGACGCGCCGCCAAGTCGACGAGGCCGGGTGCAACGACGAGACCGCTGGCATCGATCGTCCGCTCGGCTTCGAACTCGCGCGGCACGTCGCCGAGGGCAACGATGCGGTCGCCGGCGATCGCCAGATCGCCGCGGCGGTCGAGCCCGCTTGCCGGGTCGATCAGGCGGCCGTTCTTGATGAGGAGTTTCATGCGCTGTTGCCCGCGATCGTGCTCATCACCGCCATGCGCACCGCAATGCCGAACGTCACCTGCGGCAGGATCACGCTGGCGCGGCCGTCGGCCACCGTCGAGTCGATCTCGACGCCGCGGTTGATCGGCCCCGGGTGCATGACGATCGCATCGGGCTTGGCGAGAGCGAGCTTGTCCGCCGTGAGGCCGAAGCGCTTGAAGTACTCGCCGGCGCTCGGCAGCACCGCGCCGTTCATGCGCTCGTTCTGCAGGCGCAGCATGATGATGACGTCGGCGTCGCGGATGCCCTCGGCCATGTCGTGGCAGACGCGCACGCCCATGCCGGCAAGATCGTTCGGCACAAGCGTCTTCGGGCCGACGGCGCGGATCTCGGGCACGCCGAGCGTCGTCAGCGCATGGATGTCGGAGCGGGCGACGCGCGAGTTGACGATGTCGCCGACGATGGCCACCGTGAGCTGCGTGAAGTCGCCCTTGAAGTGGCGGATCGTGTACATGTCCAAGAGGCCCTGCGTCGGGTGCGCGTGGCGGCCGTCTCCCGCGTTGACGACGTGCACGTGCGGCGCGCAGTGCTGCGCGATCAGGTGCGGCGCGCCGCTCTCGCTGTGACGGACGACGAACATGTCGGCATGCATCGCCGACAGATTCGCAATCGTGTCGAGCAGGCTCTCGCCCTTGGCGGTGCTGCTGCGCGCGATGTCGAGGTTGATGACGTCGGCCGACAAGCGCTTGGCCGCGATCTCGAAGGTGGTGCGCGTGCGCGTGCTGTTCTCGAAGAACAGGTTGAACACGCTCTTGCCACGCAGCAGCGGCACCTTCTTCACGTCGCGCTCGTTGACCGAGAGGAAGGTGCCTGCCGTGTCGAGGATCTGCGTCAGCACGGCCTTGGGCAGGCCTTCGATCGACAGCAGGTGGATCAGCTCGCCATGCTGGTTGAGTTGCGGGTTGCGTTTGGACAGCATCAGGCGCTCGTGTTCTCGACGGCAAAGGCGAATCGGCCGCCTTCGCCCTGCGCCAACGCCAGCCGCTGTTGAGGCGCCAACGTGACACGCGCCGCGGTGAACGACGGCTGGATCGGCAGCTCGCGCCCGCCGCGATCGACGAGCACGGCGAGCGACACGCTGGCCGGGCGGCCGAAGTCGTAGAGCTCGTTCAACACGGCGCGGATCGTGCGGCCGGTGAACAGCACGTCGTCGATCAGCACGACGTGGCGGCCGTCGATCTCGAACGGCAGCTTGGTGTTGCCGGCGCCGGCGGACAGGCCGCGCTCGGCGAAGTCGTCGCGGTGCAGCGTGCTGGTGATGACCCCCGCCTCGCCCGCCAGTTGCAGATCGGCCTGCAAGCGCGCGGCAAGCCAGGCGCCGCCGGACCAGATGCCGACCAGCGCGGCGTCGGGCCGGTCGGCGAGCAGGCGGCGCACGCCGTCACGCAGCGCGCCGTAGAGCGCTTCGGCATCCAAGGTCAAGGAGGTGCTGCTCATGCTTGTTCGCGCAAATACTGTTCGAGGATCAGCGCCGCCGCCGCGGCATCGACATCACGCGCACCCTGCGCCTTCGCTTCGGTGCTCGTGTAGCGCTCATCGACCTCGTGCACCGGCAGGCCGAAGCGTCCGGCCAGCTGGCGCGCGAAGCGCTGCGCGCGACGCGTATTGTCGTGCGCTGCGCCGTCGGGGTGAAAGGGCACGCCGACGACCAGCGCCGATGGCTGCCATTCGGCGATCAGCGTGGCGATGGCGGCAAAGCGCGCATCGCCTTCGGTGGTGATCGTGCGCAGCGGCGTGGCGGTCTTCATCAGGCTGTTGCCCGAGGCGACGCCGACGCGTTTGAGGCTGAAATCGAAGGAAAGAAAGGACTGCGGGGTGGCGGGAGCGTTCGAAACGCTCATGCGTGCCCCGCCTCCTGGCTCAGCATGCGCGGGTCGATGCCGAGCAGCGACACCGCCTTGTCGTAGCGCTCGGCGATCGGCGTGTCGAAGATGACGCTCGGGTCGGCGTCGACCGTCAGCCAGCCGTTGCGCGAAAGTTCGTCTTCCAACTGGCCGGCACCCCAGCCGCTGTAGCCGAGCGTGATCAACATGCGCTTCGGACCGGCGCCGTCGGCCAGCGCTTCGAGCACGTCCTTGCTCGTCGTCATGTCGAGCGAGCCGCCTGCGATCGACAGCGTCGAGTTGTACGGGCTCACATGGTCGGCCTGGCGCTCGTGCAGCACGAAGCCGCGCTCGGTCTGCACCGGGCCGCCGAAGTACACCGGCGTGTCGGCGATGTCGTCGCGGTTCAGGCTCAGCTCGACCTTCTCGAACAGGTTCTTCAGCTTGATGTCGACCGGCTTGTTGATCACCAGCCCGAGCGCGCCTTTTTCGGTGTGCTCGCACAGGTAGACCACCGAGCCGGCGAACGTCGGATCGGCCATGCCCGGCATGGCAATCAGGAACTGATTGGTGAGGTTGATGCGGCTCGCGCCGACGGCACCCGTCATGGGTGTTGATTCTAGTGGCGCGACCTTGCCGATCCGTGTGAAATTCACGCATGCCTGCCCACCGGCTTTGGGGTGTGCAAGGGCGGAACTCAGAATGTTTTCGCGTCGTCGTTGGGGCGTCGCTTGAGAAGTAGGCAGCGGCGGGGAAAAATGAGCTTCGAGCCAGAGCGCATGCGTGCGCGACTGCTGGGCGCGCAGAGCGAGCGCCTGATGTTGCGCGAGCCGCGGCTCGGCGACGCGATCGACCTCTTCGAGGCGACGCGGCATCCGAACTTCAACGAACATCTGATGTGGGACGCGCCGCCCGACCTCAGCGCCGTGCGCGTGCGCATGCAGCGCGTCATCGACCGCGCCCAAGCCGGCGCCTGCGCTGCCTTCGCCGCCATCGAGCGGGCCAGCGGCCGTTGGGCGGCGCTGTTCCGCTTCGAGCCGCGCGAGCAGGCGTCGTCGGCCGAACTCGGCCTGTGGGCGCACCCCTCGTACTGGGGCGCGGGCTTCGGCGAAGAGGTGACGCGACTGGCGATCGAGCAGGCCTTCGTCAAGACCGACCTGGACGCCGTGGTGGCTTGCGCCAAGCCGGCGCACAAGGTCTCGCTGCGCCTGCTCGAGCGCTGCGGCCTGGAGCCGATCGGCCTGTCGCCGCGCGCGCACGAGAGTGGCTTCAACGTGCCGCTGATGCAGATGATGCTGACGCGCACGCGCTGGAGTTGGCTGCGCACCGAATCGATCTCGGGTTGGCTGCCCGAGCCGTTGGCGATCGCCGAGCCGCACGAAGCGCCGCTGCGCCTGCAGGTGCAATGACGAACCGATAAGCTCGGCGCGTGCCGCGCTCAACCGAAAAGCCACTCTCACGCGCCCTCGTCTGGCTGCGCCGAGACCTGCGCGCCGACGACAACGCAGCGCTGTACCACGCGCTGTGCGCGGCGCGGCAGGTCTGGGTCGGCTTCATCTTCGACCGCGCGATCCTGGACGCGCTGCCGCGCGCCGACCGCCGCGTCGAGTTCATCCGCGACAGCCTGATCGGCCTCGAAGCGCAGTTGCGACAGATGGCCGAACGCGCCGGCGCACCGGACAGCGTGGCGCTGCTGGTGCGCCACGGCAAAAGCGCCGACGAACTGCCGCGGCTGGCGCAAGCGCTCGGCGTCCAGGCCGTGTATTGCAATCACGACGACGACCCCTATGCGTTGGACCGCGACGCCGGCGTGCGCGGCACGCTGGCCGGCGCCGGCATCGCGCTGCACGGCAGCAAGGACCATGTCGTCTTCGAGCGCAGCGAGGTGCTGACGCAGTCCGGCGGCGCTTACGGCGTCTTCACGCCGTACAAGAACGCGTGGCTGAAAAAGGTCGACGGCTTTTACCTCAAGGCCTATCCGGTCGAGCGGCACGCGGCCGCGCTGGCCGCGCCGCCGCAGGGCATGGCGGCCGGCGTGCCGACCCTTGCCGACATCGGTTTCGAGCCGACGAACCTGGCCTCGCTGAAGATGCCCGCCGGCCCGGCCGGCGCACAGACGATGTTCGCCGACCACTTGCAACGCATCGACGACTACGACAAGACGCGCGACTTCCCGGCGGTCAAAGGGCCGAGTTATTTGTCGACGCACCTGCGCTTCGGCACGATCTCGATCCGCCAGCTCGCGCGCACCGCGTCGCAACGCATGGACGGCGGCTCGACCGGCTCGACCGGCGCGGCGGTCTGGCTGTCCGAGCTGATCTGGCGCGACTTCTACCACCAGGTGCTGCACCACCACCCGCGCGTCGTCGGCCACAGCTTCAAGCGCGAGTACGACGCCATCAAGTGGGAACACGGCAAGCAGGCCGAAGCGCTCTTCGCCGCCTGGTGCGATGGCCGCACAGGCTACCCGCTGGTCGATGCCGCCATGCATCAGATCAACCAGACGGGCTACATGCACAACCGGCTGCGCATGGTCGTGGCGAGTTTTCTGACGAAGGATCTGGGCATCGACTGGCGGCGCGGCGAAGCCTACTTCGCCCTGCACCTGAATGATTTCGACCTCGCCGCGAACAACGGCGGCTGGCAGTGGGCGTCGTCGTCGGGCTGCGACGCGCAGCCCTACTTCCGCATCTTCAACCCGGTGGCGCAGAGCGAGAAGTTCGACCCGCAAGGCAAGTTCATCCGCCGCTACCTGCCGCAACTGGCAAGGCTGCCCGACGCGTCGATCCACGCGCCGTGGCTGGCGCGGCCGGTCGATCTGGCGGCGGCAGGCGTCGAGCTCGGCAAGCACTACCCGAAGCCGGTGGTCGATCACGCCACGGCGCGCGAGAAGACGCTGCAGCGCTACGCCGTGGTGAAGGCCGTCAAGTAGTTTTCTCTGCCTTCTCGGCGCTTTCTTCCGGCGCCTTGGTGTGCTTGATGAACACGCGCGCCGCGACGATGCCGATCTCGTAGAGGATGCACATCGGGATCGCCAGCGCGAGCTGCGAGATCACGTCCGGCGGCGTCACCACGGCGGAGACGATGAACGAGCCGACGATGAAGTAGCCACGCCAGGCCTTCAGCTGCTCGATCGTGACGACGCCGATGCGCGTCAGCACGATGACCGCGATCGGCACCTCGAAGGCGATGCCGAAGACCAGGAACAGTGTCAGCACGAAGCCGAAGTACTGCTCGATGTCCGGCGCCGCGGTGATCGCCGACGGCGCAAACGCCTGGATGAACTTCGACATGCCCGGGATGACGAGGAAGTAGCAAAAGGCCACGCCGACGATGAACAGGAACGTGCTCGACACCACCAGCGGCAGCACCATCTTCTTTTCGTGCGAATACAGCCCCGGCGCAACGAAGGCCCAGAGCTGGTAGAGCACCACCGGCAGCGTCACCATGAAAGCCGCCATCAGCGTGATCTTCAGCGGCACCAGGATCGGCGAGATGACGTTGGTGGCGATCAGCGTCGCACCCTTGGGCAGGTGCGCCACCAAAGGCGCGGCGAGCAGGTCATACAGGCCTGCGGGGCCGGGCCACAGGCACAGCACGCCGAAGGCGATGCCGATGGCGATGACGGCGCGGATCAGCCGGTCGCGCAGCTCGATCAGGTGCGAGACGAACGGCTGCTCGGTGCCGGCGAGTTCGTCTTCCTTGTTGTCCGGCGAACTCATGTCCGCTGCCGGGCCGCCCCAAGGCGGACGCGCCCCATGGGCCACGAAGTGGCCCCGCCGGGGCCAAGGGGGCCGATGCGAAGCATCTTGGGGGCTGTCATCGCGGCTTCGGCCGAAACCGCGCCACCCGCGCCGCGCCCGACAGCGCCTTGGTGCGGATGCCTGCGCGCTGCTTGTACCAACTCGGCGTGGCGCCGCGCTTCAAGCGCCAGTTCTTCTTCGGGTGTTTGTATTCGGGGTTCGGCGTTGACAGACCTTCGAGCGCGCGCGCCGCGCTGTCCGAGTCGCCGGACTTCCAACTGCTCTCCAGCTCGCTCGTCGCAGAGTTGAACTCCTGGTTGACGCTGGTCTCGACATCGCGCGCCGCGGTTTCGAACTGCGACTTCATCTTCTGCAGTTCTTCCAACTCGATCGTGCGGTTGACCTCGGCCTTGACGTCGGCGACATAGCGCTGCGCCTTGCCGAGAAAGTGGCCGACGGTGCGCGCCACGCGCGGCAGTTTCTCCGGCCCGATGACGATGAGCGCCACCGCACCGATCAGCGCGATCTTGTCGAAACCGAAGTCAATCATGAACAGTGCCCGCTCTGCGACGGGCTGATGAACTCGGGCCGGCGCCGGGCCGCTCCCAAGCGTCGGCCCGAGCCTCCCCACGGGGGAGTGCCCGCGTCAGCGGGCGAGGGGCTGTCATTTCAGCTTATGTTTTTGTCTTCGCCTCGACGTCCACGGTGTTGGCGTCAGTGCTCTTCGGCTGCGACGTCACCTGCGAGGGCGGCGTGCCTTCAGCAGCCGATTCGCCGCCCGACTTCACGCCGTCCTTGAAACCCTTGACGGCGCCACCGAGGTCGGAGCCGATGTTCTTCAGCTTCTTCGTGCCGAAGATCAGCACCACGACGAGCAGCACGATCAGCCAATGCCAGATGCTGAAAGATCCCATGACGTTCTCCTGTGGAAGGAACTGCGGACGATTCTAGGTCAGCGGCCTTGTCAACCCTTGGCCCAGGGCCTCGGGCCGCCCATGACATGCATGTGCAAGTGCATTACTTCCTGGCTGCCGTCGCGCCCCGTGTTGATGACGTGTCTGAATCCGTCGGTCACGCCGAGTTCCCGCATCAGGCGTGGGGACAAGGCCATCATGCGGCCCAGAAGCGGCGCGTGCTCGGCTGTCACGTCGGCCATCGAGACGATGTGCGCTTTGGGCACCATCAGGATGTGCACCGGCGCCCACGGATGGATGTCGTGAAAGACCACGATCTCGTCGTCTTCATAGACCTTGTTCGCCGGAATCTGGCCGGCGGCAATTCTGCAAAAGATGCAGTTCGAATCGCTGCTCATGCCGCCACCACCGGCTGGTTGTCGTTGAGCTTGATGAACCCCTTGACCACCCGGTACAGCGCCCAGATGCCGGCGACGAACCAGACCAGCAGGCCCAGGCCGAAGGCGAACAGCAGCACGAAGCCGACCACCGTCCAGGCCAGGCCCCACCAGAAGGTGCGGATCTGCCAGTCGAAGTGGCTCGCATAGAGCGTGCCGGCAGCATCCTCGCGCTTGATGTAGTTGATGATGACGCCGACGATCGCCGTGATGCCGACGAACACCGAGGCCACCTGCAAGGCGTAGACGACCATCGTCAGCGTTTTCAGGCTGGCCAGCTGTTCCGCGGTTTTCTCCATCACGCACCCTCCTCGGCGTCGCGTTGATCGGCTTTGCGCAAGGCGAATTCTTCGAGACCGGACTGGCCTTCGCGCCGCTCGAGTTCGGCCAGCACGTCGGCCGGCGACAGGCCGAACTGCGCCAGCGCGATCATCGAGTGGAACCACAGGTCGGCGACTTCGGCGGTGATGCGCGCGCGGTCACCGTCTTTCGCGGCCATGATCACTTCGCTCGCCTCTTCGCCGATCTTTTTCAGGATCGCGTCGAGCCCCTTGGCCGACAGGCGGGCAACGTAGCTCTTGTCCGCGTCAGCCCGGCGGCGCGACTCGATGACGGCGGCCAGGCGGGCCAGCGTGTCGTTGCTGCTCATTTGTAGATGTCTTCCGGCGACTTCAAGACCGGCTCAACGGCGTTCCACTGCCCGCCGCCGAGCGTCTGGAAAAAACAGGAGTGCCGGCCGGTGTGGCACGCGATGCCGGGCTCATGCCCGAGCTGGGTCACCTTCAGCAGCACGACGTCGTTGTCGCAATCGAGGCGGATATCGTGCACCTGCTGCACATGACCCGACTCTTCGCCCTTGAACCAGAGTTTGTTGCGCGAGCGGCTCCAGTACACGGCGCGCATCGTGTCGGCGGTTTTCGCCAGCGCCTCGCGGTTCATGAAGGCGAACATCAGCACGTCGTTGCTGCCGACTTCCTGCGCGATCACCGGCACGAGGCCGTCGCGGTCCCACTTGATGGCATCGAGCCAAGCGTCCATGCGCTCCAGTTTAGTGGGTCGCCCCCTGAAAGCCACGCTCGTCGGCAAACCACGCCAGCACCGGCAGCGTGCCGGGCAGCAGCGGCTCGACGGTCGCAGGCAGCTGCTGCCACGTCATCTGCTGGCCTTCGCGCATCTCGAATTCGCCGCGCCACGTGAAGACCTTGCAGAAGTGCAGCCGCACGAGGGCATGCGGATAGTCGTGCATCGTCACCTGCCAGGGCTCGGCGGCGCCGATCGTGATGCCGAGTTCTTCGTGCAGCTCGCGCCGCAGCGCCTGCTCGATCGACTCGCCGGCTTCGACCTTGCCGCCCGGAAACTCCCAGTGGCCGGCGTAGACCTTGCCTTCGGGACGCGAGGTGAGAAGAAACCTGCCGTCGGCGTCGATCAGCACACCGACCGCGACATCGACCGGCTCACGCGCCGCGGCCACACCAGTCTCGCGCGAACTGGTACGCCACACGCCCCGAGCGCGAGCCTCGCTCCAGCGCCCACACCAGCGCCTCGGGCCGCGCGGCTTCGAGCCGCTTCGCATCCGTCTCGCCGAAGTGCTGCAGCCACTGCGCGACGATCGCCAGGTACTCGGCCTGCGTGAACGGGTAGAACGACAGCCACAAGCCGAAGCGCTCGGACAACGAGATCTTCTCCTCGATCACCTCGCCCGGATGCACCTCGCCGTCTTCGGTGTGCGTGTAGCTCAGGTTCTCCTTCATGTACTCGGGCAGCAGGTGACGCCGGTTGCTGGTGGCGTAGATCAGCACGTTCTCGCTGGCCTGCGCGACAGAGCCATCGAGCACCGACTTCAGCGCCTTGTAGCCGGGCTCGCCTTCGTCGAAAGACAGGTCGTCGCAGAAGATGACGAAGCGTTCGGGCCGCTCGGCGATGACGTCGGCGATGTCGGTCAGGTCCACCAGGTCGGCCTTGTCGACCTCGATCAGACGCAGCCCCTGCGCCGCGAATTCGTTCAGGCAGGCCTTGATCAGCGAGCTCTTTCCCGTGCCGCGCGCTCCCGTCAGCAGCACGTTGTTGGCCGGCTTGCCGGCGACGAATTGCTGCGTGTTGGCGACCAGGCGGTCGCGCTGGCGATCGACTTCCTTCAGCTCGGCCATGCGGATCGTCGCCACGTGCTTCACCGGTTCGATCGAACCGACGCTGCCGCGCTTGCGGTAGCGAAACGCCGTCGAGGCCGCCCAATCCGTCGCCCGCGCCGGCAGCGGCAACACAGCTTCGAGCCGCGCCAGCAATTCATTGGCACGCTCGATCAGGGTTTCGACAGTCGGCTTCATGGCAGTTCGTGCACCGCATTGTCGGCGACGACGAACACACGGTCCCCGTCCGTGCGTTCGATCGGATGCATGCCGGTGAAGGCGCCGAACGCGGGCAGCACGCCCACGTGTTGGCCGATGTGAAAACACGGCAGGCGCAGCCGGTCGATGCCGCGACCGACGGTGATGCACGGGTGCAGGTGGCCGGCCAGCACGTACGCCGAAGCACGCGCGTGCGGGTGGTGACACAGCGCCAGTTGCGGCGCGGCCGGCAGCGTCAACGGCTCGCCGACGCAGTGCACGCCCCACGACGGTGGCGGATCACCGGCGCGGTCATCGTGGTTGCCGCGCACCAGCATCAGTTCGAGTTGCGAGCGCTGCTCGCGCCACGCGGCAAACGCATGCAGCGTGGCGCGGTCGTGCGAGTGGCGAGAGTGCAGCAGGTCACCAAGGAAGACGATGCGCTTCGCGTCGTGCGCCGCCAGCAGCGCGTCGATCGCATCGAGGTTGCCGCCGGTCGTCGCCTCCGGCACCGGCACGCCGAGCTTGCGATAGCTCACCGCCTTGCCGATGTGCGCATCGGCCAGCAGGAGCGTGCGCTCTGCGGCCCACCACGCAGCCTTGCCGGCCAGCAGTTGCAACCGGGCACTGCCGGCCTCGATCACTGCGCTCAAACGAAGAGTCGCAAGCCCGCTTCGAGGTGCTCGGTCGGGTTGCGCTTGAAGCCCGAGCGCGCGTAGCGCTGCAGGCGGCCGACGGTGAACGCCGTCAGCGCCGACGCTTGCGCGTTGCTGTCGACGGTCGGCTGCGCCGAGCCAGCGCCTTCGGCCGCCGCACGCAGGCATTGCCGCAACTGCGACTCGACGCGATCGAAGAACTGGTTCATGCGCGCGATCAGCCGCTCGTGCTCGAAGACCAGCGCGTCGCCAAC
Organism: uncultured Burkholderiales bacterium; assembly: GCA_902826345.1. GTDB lineage: Bacteria > Pseudomonadota > Gammaproteobacteria > Burkholderiales > Burkholderiaceae_C > CADEEN01. The sequence continues at coordinate 13,488 of CADEEN010000031.1, forward strand.
CATGACGCGCACCATGCCCGGGTTCTTCTCGCCGAAGCCGAGCACCACGGCAACGATCTTGCCGGCCTGCTGCGCGCTCGGATCGTCGCGCTCGACGATCTGGTTGACCAGCGTGAACACGCTCGACTCGATGAACTCGATCAGCCCCTCGAACATTTGCGCTTTACTGGCGAAGTGGCGGTACAGCGCCGCTTCGCTGACCGACAGCTTGGCCGCGAGCGCGGCCGTCGTGATGCGCTCTGCCCCCGGCTGCTCCAGCATCTGCGCCAGCGTCTGCAGGATCTGCACGCGGCGCTCGCCGGGTTTCGGACGCTTGCGCGTCTTCTCCGGTTTGGCGGTGGCCACAACGTCGTCGTCGGCGTCCGGCTCTTCGGTCAGTGCATTCACGGCAAGCGTCTTCTCAGTTCCCTCAGCGAAAAGATTCTGGCACACACGTATGCGGGCCTGCGGTGCAGGTAAACACCGACTTTGTCGGCAGCGGAGCGGTGTTTTTTCGCCATGCGCATCCAGCGCTGCATCCACACCGTGGTCATGCCGACGGCAAACGCCGACTTCTGGTGTTGCAAGGTGTCTTCGACGAGCACGCAGCGCGACGCCGGCACCTTGAGGCGCGCGGCGATCCAGCGCAGCATGCGCGCGTCGGGCTTGGGCCGCAGGTCGCCGAACATCGCCATGTCTTCGATGCACAGCATGCCGTCGAAATGCTGCGCCACTCCGAGCGCGGCGAGCACGCGCTCGGCATAGGCGCGCGGCGCGTTGGTCAGGATGAACTTGCGCCCGGGCAGGCGGTCGAGCGCCGCGAAGTCGTGCGCATGCCCGTGCACCAGCGACTCCAATTCGGGCAGCACGTGCGTCTCGTGCAGGAAGTGCGCCGCCTTCACGCCGTGGTGACGCACCAGGCCGAGCAGCGTCGCGCCGTAGCGGCGCAGGTAGTGCGCGCGCAGCGCATGGGCCTCGTCGCGCGGCAGCCTCAGCTCACGCGCGATGTAGTCGGTCATGCGATCGTCGATGCCGGGAAACGACGAACGCGACGCGTTGTGCAAGGTGTTGTCGAGATCGAACAGCCAGACGCGGGGGTTGCGCATCGCGCCGATTCTCGCCGCGCGCGCGAGCCGGAGGATCCGCGGGCAGGTCGCTCAAGTCAGTTGCTCCACGCGCTTCGCGACCCGCGACGCACGAAACAGAGGAAACCAAGCGGCCGCCGCGGATCCGGCTTTGCCAGGCCCGCTGGCGGCGCCCCCTCGGGGGGAGGCGCCGAAGGCGCTTCGGGGGGGTCGTTTCCCTTCAGTAGGTCGTGCTGTTGTAGCCCGTCACCGGCACCGCGGCGCGCTTCGGGGTGGCGCCTGTCTTGACGACATGCCACACACCACCCGAGCCGTCGCCGCTCACGTCGCCGGGCTTGGCGTCGCCGGCGAAGGTGTACAGCGGTTTGCCGTTGTAGGCCCATTGCATGCCACCGCCCTTGCGTGCGACGAGCGTCAGCTTGTCCTTGGCTTGCGCACCGTCTGCCGCCATGAACGGCGGCCACGCGGCGGCGCAGCCGTCGAAGCAGCGGCTCTCGTTGGCCGCGTCCTTGTCGAAGGTGTAGAGCGTCTTGCCGGCAGCGTCGCGCAGCAGGCCGCCGCTGTCGCTGGTTTGCGCAAAGGCGCTGGCCGCAGCGAGCAGGGCGACGGTCAGCGTGGCAAAGGCCGTGATGTGGGCCAGCGTCGAGAAAGAGCGTTTCATCATGATGAAGACCTTCCGCATGAGTTGAGACAGGCGCTACTGTCGCGGCGCGCCTGTCCCGCTGTCACGGGACTTGAGCCCCAAGGTACGGCGCAGGCGCTGCGGCCAGGACGGTCGAAGTCGATGCGCCGCCAGCCCCAGCAACAACGCAAAGACAGCGAACCACAGCCACGCCAGCGGACGCGACCATTGGAACGCCGCGGCATGCCACAGCGACGCCAGCAGAACACCCGCAGCCCACACCGACAAGCCCCACAGCACCGGCGCGCGCACATAACGCCGGCGCTCGCGCGACAACAGCGCCGCAGCAACGCCCCAACCGATGAACAGCGGCGCGTACTGTGCAATCAACGACGGCGCCAGACGCCACGGCCACACCGCGGCGGCGCGCTGCGGCCACACCAGCAGCAGCGCGGCGCACGACAAGGCCAGCAGCGCCACCAAAGCCCATGCCTTGTCGGCATGCTGCGCAGGAGCCGGCGGATCGCTGTCGATGCGCGAGAACACCAGCGCCGTCACGCCGATGGCCCCCAGCGCCGCGGCCCACCGCGCGCCACCATGGGACCACGCCAGCGCAGCGCCCGACAGGCTCCACGCCGACAATCCGATCAGCGGCGTGCGCAGCGCCGCCGGGTCGAGCGCGCGCCGCGCCGACGCCAGCGCCACCGCCAGCGAGAGCAGCATCGCGCCGATGCAACGCGCATGCAGTGGCGGCCACGCGCCGCCGAGCAGCGCTGCCGGGGCGAGCGTGAGTGCGGCGCCGGCCAGCAGCGCGCTCGCCACCGCGGCGGCGCAGAACGGCGGCCGCAGCCGGGTGCGCAGGTGAACCAGTCGTGACGACATGCATCGCACTGTCGCTCGCGGGCGGCTCTCGCGTCAGCGGGCCGCGGCCCCAACGCCGTCGTGCGCGCGGCACGGCGCGCGTGCGACACGGGACTGCGGCCCCGCCGCGCACACGGCGCCACGCGATCGGCGCACAATCGGCGGCTGTCCCGAGCCATGGCCACACCCACCCAGCAGATCCGCTTCGCCCGCAGCCACGACGGCGTGCGCCTGGCCTACGCTGCCAGCGGCCGCGGCCACACGCTGATCAAAGCCGCCACCTGGCTGTCGCACCTCGAGCACGACTGGGAAAGCCCGGTCTGGCGCCACCTGCTGCAGGAGCTGTCGCTGCGCTGGCAACTCGTGCGCTACGACGAGCGCGGCTGCGGCCTGTCGGATTGGGAGGTGCCCGAGCTGACCTTCGACAGTTGGGTGCGCGACCTGGAAACCGTGGTCGACGCCATCGGCGCTGAGCGTTTTGCGCTGCTCGGCGTGTCGCAGGGGGCGTCGATCGCCATCGCCTACGCCGTCAAGCACCCGGAGCGCGTGACGCACCTCGTGCTGCACGGCAGCTACGCGCGTGGCCGCCTGATCCGTGGCAGCACGCCGCAGCAGATGGAAGAGGCCGAGATGATGGCGCGGCTGGCCGAGATCGGCTGGGGCAAGGCCGACCCGTCGTTTCGACAGTTCTTCACCACGCAGTTCATCCCCGGCGGCACGGCCGAACAACATCAGTGGTTCAACGAGCTCGAGCGCATCACCACCTCGCCTCGCAACGCCGCCAACTTCATGCGCGCCTTCGACATCATCGACGTCACGTCGCTGCTCGAACGCGTGCGCTGCCCGACGCTGGTCATGCACAGCACGCGCGATGCGCGCGTGCCGGTGGACGAAGGCCGGCTGATCGCCACGCGCATCCCCGGCGCGCAGTACGTGCCGATCGACAGCGGCAATCACCTGCTGCTCGGCTCCGAACCCGGCTGGGAGCGTGCGCTGGCAGCGATCGAGGCTTTTTTGCCTGCCGGCACTGCACCCAACGCCGATCCGCGCATCGCCTCGCTGACACCGCGGTTGCTGAGCCTGCTCGATCTGATGGCGCCAGGCCGCGACAACGCCCAGATCGCGGCGATGCTCGGCCTGTCCGAGAAAACCGTGCGCAATCACATCACTGCGCTGTTCGACAAGCTGGAAGTCGAGAACCGCTCGCAGGCCATCGTGATGGGGCGCGAGAACGGGTTGGGCAAGTCGTCGGGTTCCTAACTGTCGTTCAGTCGCGTCGAGCGACGCACCGCTGCGCCGACAGCGGCTTTATTCGCGGCAAGTTCTCACACGGCCAGATGCGCACGAAGCAAGTTGCGCATACCAATGTCAAGCTGACGACGGTTGCAAAAGAAGTTGCATCGCCGTTCATACAAACAGACATTGGAAAGACCGAGGGAAATGAAGAAAGTCATCGCCACATCCATCGCCGCATTCGCCCTCACGGGTTGCGCCAGCATCTTCAACGGCCCGACGCAGGCCGTCACGATCAACAGCGTGCCCGATGGCGCCGACGTGTCGGTGACCAACAGCGCCGGCGAGAAGATCCACGCCGGCGTGACGCCGGTGACGCTGACGTTGAAGCGTGGCGCGGGCTACTTCAAGTCCGAGTCGTACACCATCAAGTACGCCAAGGCCGGTTTCGCCACCAAGGAAATGACGATCACCGGCTCGATGAGCGGTTGGTACATCGGCAACATCCTCTTCGGCGGACTGATCGGCATGCTCGCCGTCGACC
>CADEEN010000032.1 GCA_902826345.1 uncultured Burkholderiales bacterium
CAACTGGGTCGTCATCCCGCACGTGACGAACCACGATGACGCCGACATCACCGAGCTCGAAGCGTTCCGCGTCGCCACCAACAAGGAAAACGAAAAGAGCGGTGTCAAGGTGACGATGCTGGCCTTCCTCATCAAGGCGTCGGTGGCGGCGCTGAAGAAGTTTCCCGAGTTCAACTCGTCGCTCGACGGCGAGCAACTGGTGTTGAAGAAGTACTTCCACATCGGCTTCGCCGCCGACACGCCCAACGGCCTGGTGGTGCCGGTGATCAAGGACGCCGACAAGAAAGGCGTGATCCAGATCAGCACCGAGATGGGCGAGCTGGCCAAGAAGGCGCGCGACGGCAAGCTCGGGCCGGCCGACATGAGCGGCGCCTGCTTCACCATCAGCTCGCTCGGTGGCATCGGCGGGCGCTACTTCACGCCGATCATCAACGCGCCCGAGGTCTCGATCCTCGGCGTGTGCAAGAGCGCGATCGAGCCGAAGTGGGACGGCAAGGCGTTCGTGCCGCGGCTGATGCTGCCGCTGTCGCTGAGCTGGGACCACCGCGTGATCGATGGCGCGTCGGCGGCGCGGTTCAATGCGTACCTCGGACAAATTCTCGCCGACTTCCGTCGCGTCCTCCTCTAGCCATGACGACGGTCTGCGTCGTCCGCAAAGGCGGGCAACTCGCCATCGCCGCCGACAGCCTCGTGACCTTCGGCGACACGCGGCTGCCGCACGGCTACGAAGACAACGACAAGCTGTTCAAGGTGGGCGATTCGTACTTCGGCATGTCGGGCACGACAGCGCACTTCCCGGTGCTGCGCAAGGCCCTCGCCGCGCTGCCGAAGGACGAGTTGAAGCTCGGCTCGCGCGACGAGGTCTTCGACACGTTTCTGAAGCTGCACCCGAAGCTGAAGGAGCAGTTCTTCCTCAACACGAAAGAAGAAGACGCGGACCCGTACGAGAGCAGCCAGTTCACGGTGCTGATCGCCAACCGGCAAGGCCTGTTCGGCGTGTACTCGTACCGCGAGGTCTTCGAGTTCGAACGCTTCTGGTCGATCGGCTCGGGCCGCGCTTTCGCGCTCGGCGCGATGCATGCCGCGTACTCGCGCGCGAAGAGCGCGGGCGAGTTGGCGCGCATCGGCGTCGCGGCGGGCTGTGAATTCGACAAGAACTCGGCCGCGCCGGTGCGGCTGTACACGATCAAACTGAATCAGAAGAGGTGATGCGCATGGCCACGATCGAAGTCAAGGTTCCGGACATCGGCGATTTCGCCGAAGTCGCCGTGATCGAGTTGCTCGTCAAGCCGGGCGACACCGTGGCCGCGGAGCAATCGCTGATCACGGTGGAGAGCGACAAGGCGTCGATGGAAATACCGTCGTCGCACGCAGGCGTCGTCAAGGAGCTGAAGGTCAAGATCGGCGACAAGGTGGCGATGGGATCTTTGATCCTGATGCTCGAGGGCGCCGCTGCAGCAGCGCCGGCGGCATCACCGATGCCTGCGCCGGCCAAGGCAGCTGCAACGCCTGCAGCACCGGCGCCTGCTGCCGCGTCCTACGACGGCGGCGCCGACATCGAGTGCGACATGCTCGTCCTCGGCGCCGGCCCCGGCGGCTACTCGGCCGCGTTCCGCGCCGCCGATCTCGGCATGAAGACGGTACTTGTCGAGCGCTACCCGACCCTTGGTGGTGTTTGCCTGAACGTCGGCTGCATCCCGAGCAAGGCGTTGTTGCACGTGGCTTCGGTGATGGACGAGGTGACACACTTCGCCGACCTGGGCGTGACCTTCGACAAGCCGAAAGTGGATCTGGGCAAACTGCTCGCGCACAAGAACAAGGTCGTCGGCAAGTTGACCGGCGGTTTGGCTGCGATGGCCAAGATGCGCAAGGTGACCGTGGTGACGGGCGTCGGCGAGTTCGCCGACCCGCATCACCTGAAGGTGGCGATGGCCGACGGCAAGGCGCAGACGGTTCGCTTCAAGCACGCCATCATCGCCGCCGGTTCGGAAGCGGTGAAGCTGCCCTTCCTGCCGAAAGACGATCCGCGCATCGTCACCTCCACCGGCGCGCTCGAGTTGCGCCAGAAACCGGAGAAGATGCTCGTCATCGGCGGCGGCATCATCGGCCTCGAGATGGGCACGGTGTACTCCACGCTCGGCGCGCGTCTGGACGTGGTCGAGATGATGGACTCGCTGATGCTCGGCGCCGACCGTGATCTGGTGAAGGTCTGGCAGAAGATGAACGCCAAGCGCTTCGACAACATCATGCTGAAGACCAAGACCGTCGGCGGCGAAGCGAAGAAGGACGGCATCCACATCAAGTTCGAAGGCGAGGGCGCGCCGAAAGACCCGGTGCGCTACGACCTGGTGTTGCAAGCGGTGGGCCGCGTGCCCAACGGCAAGCGCATCGGCGCCGACAAGGCCGGCGTGATCGTCGGCGAGCGCGGCTTCATCCCGGTCGATATCCAGATGCGCACCAACGTGCCGCACATCTTTGCCATCGGCGACATCGTCGGCCAGCCGATGCTGGCGCACAAGGCAGTGCACGAGGCGCATGTCGCGGCCGAAGTCGCCAGCGGCGACAGCAAGGCCGCGTTCGACGCACGCGTGATCCCGAGCGTCGCCTACACCGACCCGGAAGTGGCGTGGGTGGGCTTGACGGAAGACGAGGCCAAGGCCAAAGGCCAGAAGGTCAAGAAGGGCCTGTTCCCGTGGACCGCCTCAGGCCGCGCCATCGCCAACGGCCGCGACGAAGGCTTCACCAAGCTGCTGTTCGACGAAGAGACGCACCGCATCGTCGGCGGCGGCATCGTCGGCACGCACGCCGGCGACATGATCGGCGAGGTCGCGTTGGCGATCGAGATGGGCGCCGATGCGGTCGACATCGGCAAGACGATCCATCCGCATCCGACGCTGGGCGAGAGCATCGGCATGGCGGCGGAGGTGGCGCACGGTTCGTGTACCGATTTGCCGCCGCAGAAGCGCTGACGACTCAGCGGATCGCAGTCGATCGCTGCGTCGAAGCGGTGACTTGCGTGGTTGTGTGCGCAAGCACGGCTGGGGGGGAACGGCAAGGCGCGGGCGTCGAGCCCGCGCCTCGCCGGCGCGCTGCCGGCGCGCGTTCAGCGCGCGAGCCGGGCTCGATGTTTGGCTTGTGTGCTGCCCCATTGAAGAGCAGTCGGTGCTCTGCGCACCCGCTCGCGGCTTTGCGCCCTTCGCAGCAGTGGTGCTACGGCGCCTTGCGAATGATCTTCGGCTTGGCCGGCGGTTTCACCGGCACAGGTGCCGATGCTGAAGCAGCAGGCGCTGCCGGCGCGGAAGCGGGTGTCGCGGGAACTGCCGCTACCGGCGGCGCGGCCTGCACCAACTGCGCCGCTCGCTTGTCGAGCTCCGTTCGCGCCGCCAGATTCATCGGCTCATAAGCCAGCGCCGGACAACGCGACGGCACATCCTCACCCGCCGCAAAGTCCTTGACCTCCAAGCCGGCCGCATCCATGCGCACCAGCCCGAGCTGCGTCGTCAGCCGCTGACCCCAGGCCAGCGTGCGCGCCTGCGCGATCAGCAGATCGTGCTCGGCGTTCGCATACGCGCGCTTGGCGGTGAACAACTCGTTTTCCGCATTCAGCAGGTCGAGCAGGCTGCGCTGGCCGATGTCGAACTGCTGCCGGTATGCATCACGAGCCTTCTCGATTGCCAGCACGTTGCGGTCGAGTGCTTCGAGCGTCTGCGCAAACTTCAGCGTGTCGTTGTAGGCAATGGCCGCCTGCTGCCGCGTGTCGCGGCAGGTCTTGTCGCGGATATCGGCTGCCTGGTTGACCGTATCGACCGCTTGGCGCACGCGCGCCTGATCGCTGCCGCCGTTGTACAGGTTCCAGTTCAGCACCACCTCAGCGCTGGTGTCGCGCTTCTGATCGGGCACGCCGTCGAAGTTGCGGCCCAGGCCCGTGCGCAAACGCGCCTCCACGCGCGGCTGCCACATCTGGCCCTCGCGGCCCTTGGTCGTCGAGCGCGCCGCGCGCAGGTTCTCGATCGCCGCGCTGATCGCCGCGCTGTTCACCACGGCCAGCGTGCCGGCCTCGCCGGCGCTGGCCGGCAGGCCTGCGCTCGACGGCGCGGCCTTGGCCACACGCACCGGCGGCAACTCGCCGACGATGCGCGCATAACGCGCCGTCACGTCGTGCAGGTTGGCCGTCTCGGTGGTCAGGTTGCTCTCGGCCAGCGCCAGACGCGCCCGCGCCTGCTCCAGATCGACGCCGCGGCCGACGCCGGCGCCCACGCGGCTGGCGATCTGCGTGTTGGCGTAGCGGTGCTGCACGTAGTTATCCTCGGCCAGCGCCACCAGTGCGCGCTGTCGCGTCACGTCGTGGTGTGCGCGAACGGCTTCGAGCGCCGTCACCTCGGTGACATCGATGAACTCGAACCAGCGCGCGCGCTGCTCGTGGCCGGCGCGCTCGATGTCGCTGCGGATCACGTTGGCGTCCCAGAGCAACTGGTTGATGCTGAGCGCAGCACCGCCGCGGTTGAGCGTCTCGCCGTCCGGGTTGCGCGTCGTGATGCGGTCGCTCGTGCGGCCGACGCTGGCTTCGACATCGACCCGCGGGCGCAGGCCGCCGCGCACCACATCGACCGCGGCGTTGGAGGCGCGCAATGCGTTCAGGCGCTGCGCGACCTCGGGGTTGGCGGCGATGGCCTTCTGCGCGGCCGCGCGCACGGCTTCTGCGGCCGGCGCCGTCTGCGCCGTCTGCGCCGATGCGGCACAGGCCAGCAGCGTGGCCGCAGCGGCAAGTGTGAGTCGCATCGATCGGTGCATGGCAGAGCATCTTTCTTGGTATCGCAGGCGTGGGGAGGCCACGGCCTGCGGGTTGTTGTTTGTTTCAGCGCGCGGCGAGTTTAAGTGGGGCTGTTCGGCAGCGAGCCCGCTGCGGCCGCGCAAGGCCACGGGCCATCGGCAGTTTTCCACGCCGGCTCGGCTCCATTTGCACCGGCCATCGCGCCGCACTGCATTGCACGCCGCGACGGCCGATGAAGCAGCAGATGGCCCGCAGCCGCCTGCGCGGCCGCGCTTCTCGCCTTCGCCTCGTGAGCCCTCTTGTCCGCCGCTGCGCTACCCCGCCTTCTGCCATGCCCCGTCTTGCCCGCCGCCCGCTGGACCCGCCGCGCCATGCTGTCGGGCCTGGTCGCGGTCTGCGCGTTGACGAGCACACCGCGCGCCTACGACCGCGCGCGCATGCGCAGTGCGGCCGAACGTCTGGGCCCGCAGGCCGTGGCGGCGCTCGTGCCTTTGCAAGACCTGCTGCAGCACAGCGCCACGCTCGACGACGAAGCGCGGCTCGATGCGATCAACGCCTGGTTCAACCGCCGCGTGATCTTTCGCACGGACGATGCGGCCTCGGGCGAGGTCGACCACTGGGCCAGCCCGCTCGAGACGTTGCAGGCCGGCCACGGCGACTGCGAGGACTACGCGATCGCCAAGTACTTCAGCCTCGTCGCCATCGGCACGCCGGTGTCGCGGCTGCGGCTCGTCTACGTGCGCGCGCGCGTGGCGGGCAACGACGCACAAGCGCACATGGTGCTGGCCTACTACCCGCAACCGAACGCCGAGCCGCTGATCCTCGACAACCTCGTCACCAGCGTGCGGCCCGCCTCGCGCCGGCCCGACCTGACGCCGGTCTTCAGCTTCAACAGCGAAGGCTTGTGGCAAGGCGTCGGTGCGCAGAGCGCAGGCGATCCGCAGGCGCGACTGTCGCGCTGGCGGCTGGTGTTGACCAAAGCGCGCGCCGAAGGATTTATATGAAGGCAACATCATGAGCTTGATGCGACAGATCGGCCTGCTGCTGGCCGCGGTGCTGCTGCTGGCGCTGGCCGGCGCAGTGGGGATCAACCTGGCTTCGACGCGCGACGCCTTGCAGACGCAGTTGCGGCTGAAGAACAGCGACAACGCGCAGAACATCGCGCTGGCGCTGTCGCAGCAGCGCGGCGATGCCCAGCTCATCGGCCTGCTGCTGGCCACGCAGGCCGACACCGGCTTCTACAGCCGCATGCGCCTGGTGCGCAGCGACGGCGCCACGTCGTTCGATCGCCAATCGTCGGCACCGCCGCAAGAGGCGCCGGCGTGGTTTCCGCGGCTGCTGCCGATCGAGTCCGAGCCCGGCGTGGCGCAGGTCAGCGACGGCTGGCGCGCGCTCGGCCGCGTCGAAGTCGTCAGCCACGTCGCCTATGCGCACGACGAGCTGTGGCGCGGCGGCTCGCGCGCGCTGCTGTTGCTGGCCGCGCTCGGCGCGCTGGCGATGGGGCTTGCTGCGGCCGGTGTGCGCCGCATCCGCCGCCCGCTCGACGACACCGTGGCCCAGGCCAATGCGCTCGTCGAAGGGCGTTACCTGCTGGTCGATGAACCCGACGTGCCCGAGTTGCGCCGTGTCGCGCAAGCGATGAACGGCATGGTCGAGCGCGTGCGCCGCCTGTTCGAGTCGCAGGCCGCGCAGGTCGAGCAGTTGCGCCGCGAAGCGCATGAAGACCGACTCACCGGCCTGCCGCACCGCGCGCACTTCATGCAGCGCTTTGCCGCGCTGCTCGCCGACGATGCGCAAGCCGACGGCGGCAGCCTGCTGTTGATCCGTGTTGCCGATCTGGCCGACGTCAACCGCGACCTCGGCCGCCAGATGACCGACCGCGCATTGCGCACCTTGGCCGACGTGTTGCGCGGCTGGCCGCAACCGGCGGCGCTGGCCGGCCGCTTGAACGGCGCCGACTTTGCGCTCGCCTTGCCCGATGTCGCAGCCGGCGCCGGGCCAACGGCGCACGAGGCCGCAGCGCGGGTGTCTGCGGCGTTGCGCACGGCGCTGGCCGGCAGCAGCGAGCGTGTCGTCGTCCACCTCGGCGCCGCGCACTGGTCGCACGGCGTGGCGGCCAACGCCGGCGCGTTGCTGGCGCGCGCCGACCAGGCGCTCGCCCGCGCCGAAAGCCTCGGCCCGTTCGCGGCCGAGGTCGATGCCGGCGCAGGTGACATGGTCGCTGCCGGCGAGCAGGGCTGGCACCGCGACCTGCAGGACGCGTTGGCCGAGCGCCGCGCGCGCCTGGCCGAGTACGTCGTGCTCGACCGTGGTGGTGCGCTGTCGCACCTCGAATGCCCGCTGCGCGTGCAGCTCGGCAAGGACGGCGCGTTCGAATCGGCCGCGCGCTGGCTGCCGCTGGCCTCGCGCAGCCGTCTGCTGCCGGCGATCGATCTGCTGGCCGTGCGCCTGGCGCTGACGGCCATCGCCGCGGACGGCCGTGCCCGCGCCGTCAACCTCGCGCTGGCGTCACTCTCCGACGGCGCGTTCACGGCGCAGTTGCGCCAGCTGCTGGTCGACTCGCCGCGCGGCGCGCGCGGCCTGTGGCTCGAAGTCGGCGAGGGCGCCGCGCTCGGCCACTTCGAGCTCGTGCGCGCCTTCGCCTCGCTGGTGCGCCCGCTCGGCGTGCGCTTCGGCCTGGAGCATGCGGGGCATCAGCTGTTGCGCGCGCCGCGACTGTATGAACTCGGTCTCGACTACGTCAAGCTCGACGTCGCGCTGGTGCGCGGCGCCGCGCGCGACGATGCCGCGCGCCGCTTCGTCGCCGGCAGCGTGGCGCTGCTGCGCGCATTGCCGGTGACGGTGTGCGCCGAAGGCATCGATGACGGGGACGATGCGCAGGTCTTGTGGGAATGCGGTGTCGAGGCGATCACGGGGCCATGGGCGAGTTCGCGCAGTTCAGTTCAGTGACTTGCGTGGTTGTGTGCGAGCGCAAGGCTTGAGGCCGGCCGCTGCGGGGCTGCGGATTCGACGCCCGCAGCGCAGTCGGCGCGCCTTTGGCGCCGACCGCCGCAGTGGCGCGCCGCCGCGCACCCGCCCGCGGCTTTGCGCTCCCTACGGATCGATGCTCAAGCGGTTGTTGTTCAGCAGATCCTGTATCACCTGCTGGCTCGTCAGCGTGCCGGTCGATGTCAGATCGACGCCGGTGAGCACGATCGTCTGGTCTTCGGCGCCGGCGTTGTAGCCCGACGTGAAGCCGCCGTTGCTCGAGATGTGGATCGTCGTGTTGGTGCCCGTGCGTTCGACGAACAGGTAGTTCGACAGGTTGCCGATCGCACCGCCGTCGAGCGTCTCGCCTTGCAGCAGGTCGCGCAGGTCGAGCTTGTCGCCTTCCGCAGTGCTGAACGACGAGATCGAATCGGCTGCCGGTGTGCCGGCCACACCGCGGTCCGAGAGCTCCCAGCGGAACACGTCGGCGCCGGCGCCCCCGGACAACGCGTCGTTGCCCATGCCGCCGACGAGGATGTCGTTGCCGTTGCCGCCACCGAGGACATCGCCGCCGGCGCCGCCGCGCAACTCGTCACTGCCGTCGCCGCCGCCGATGAGGTCGGCGCCCGCGCCGCCGATCAGCAGGTCGTTGCCGGCCGCGCCGCTGAGCACGTCGTTGCCGGCGCCGCCGTCGATGCGGTCGTTGGCCGCCGTGCCGTTGAGTGTGTTGTCTGCGCCGTCGCCGAAGAGGTTGTTGCTCATCGTGCGCAGCGTCAAGGTCGAGCTGCTGACGTCGCCGTCGGTGTCGGTCAGCGTGTAGCCCACTTCCACGGGTGCGACTTCAACGGCCGTCGCGTTGACGTTGATCGATGAGAACCTGACGCTGGTGACGCGCGCCTGCGCGGCGCTGTTGGCTTCGATCTCGATGCGGCCGATGTTGCTGTACTCCGGCGGAATGGCGACCGTGTTCTCGTTGATGCTGTAGAACTGGCCGAGCTCGTTGCCGGCCACGTCGTAGACCGTGTAGGTCAGCGAAGTGATCGTGCCCAGCCCGTTGTCGCCAAGGTTGCTGGCCGCCGCATTGACGACGAAGCTGACGCCTTGAACACCCTGCGGATGCGATGCCGTGTTGAACGAGACGACAAGCGTCTCAAGATTGTCGACACGGCTGTTCGATACCCCGCCGTTGACCCCGGCGCCGTTGTTGCCGCTATTGGTGTACGTCACTGCCTGTGCCGCGCCGGTGCGATTGACGGCGCTGAGAACAACGCCGTTGTCGTCGGCGTTGGCGGCGGTGTTGAACAAGGTCGTGACCGCTGCGTTGGTGTTCACCCCGTGCAGCGCTGCCGTCGGCGGTGTGTACTGGTAGAAGCCGGACTCGGCCATGACCAGCCGTTCGCCGCCGCTGCTGGCTGTCCACGTCAGCTCTCCGCCGGCCACCACCCAGGTGAAGCCAGCGCCGCTGCCCGACGCGTCGGCGGTCAGGTTGTAGGTCGCGCCCTTGAAGTCGACGCTGGTGATTTGCGCGCCGTCGATCGCATCGTCGACGCTGGCGCCGCTCGGTGAGAAGTTGGTCAGCGCGCCACCCAGCGCCAGGCCGGCATCGGTGCCCAGGCCGGTGATGACGTTGCCTTCGAGGCTGGTCTGGTTGGCGAGCAGGGTGTCGGCGTCCGGGCGCGCCACCGGCTTGCCGTCGGCGATCTCCACTGTCAGCGTGGCTGGTGGGGTGACGTCGCCGTCGTTGTCGGTGGCGACAAAGGTGAACGAGAAGCTGTCGCCCTCGGCCGCGGTGCCGCCGGTGAAATAGGTGTAGTCGCCGGTCGAGAAGTTGAAGGTCAGCGTGCCGAGCGGGAAGCCCTCGCCGCTGTCGAGCGTGAGCAGATCGCCGCTGACCGGGAAGCCGGCCGGGAACGTGCCCGGGCGCGTGATCTGGTTGGCGCCGAGGTCGTGCGTGAAGGTCACGTCGGTGTCCGTGATGCCATCGGCGTTGCTGTCCAAGCGCACCGTGACGGTCTGGATGTGGCCGCCGTCGGCGCCCAGCACGTTGCCGTCGGCGGAGTTGCTGACCACGTTGCCGCCATAGGCCAGCGGCACGGTGGACAGCAATGCGGAGCCGAGGTCGTTCAAGTCCGGCACGACGATCGCGCCGTCGCTGACGCCGTTGCCGTTGGCATCGACGTTGTGAATGCCGTTCAGCGGGCCGGTGTTGGCGATGCCGGTGCCGACGCCGACAGCGTACGAGTCGATGTTGTTGGCCGCAGCGAAGGCGGCATAGCCGGTGCTCGTGGCCGGATCCACCAGGTCGCCCTGCGAGGGTGCACCGTCGGAGACGAAGTACACCGCGTTGCGCAGGCTCGGATCGATGACGCCGAAGGCCAGTTCGGCAGCATCCAGCGCGGCCGTGTAGTTGGTACCGCCACCGCTGACGGCGCTCATGATGCCGTCGATCGCGTCTTCTTTGTTCGTGTAGGGCGAGGCGTTGACAATGACGGCGGCGCTGGAGAACGTGACCAGCGTGATCGAGACGTTCTGCGCCTGGTTGTAGTACTCCGCGACCAGTGACGCCAGGGCATCCTGCGCCAGTGCTAGACGCGTCGTGATCGTGATGCTGCCATCCGCATTGACCTGACGCACCTCACCGCCAGCGGCGGGGTTGGTCATCGAGCCCGACACGTCGAGCACCAGCACCAGGCGGTAGCTCGGCACCTGGTCTTCCGAGACCTGCACCGTGCGGCTGATGGCCTGCGGCGCGTCGTCGGTGATGGTCACGCGCAGGGCGGCATCGATGGCGTTGGCGTCGTAGCTGAAGACCTCGGTGACGCTGGTGTCGTTGGCCACGGCGCTGTTGTCGGCGTTGTCGAGCAGCGTGTAGGTGTAGTCGCCGGCGCCACCGCCGACGGTGGACGTGTCCACCACCAGGCGGCCGTCGGCGCTGTTGATGCCGATGTAGCCGGCGCGCGCGTCGCTGTCGCCGGCGCCGCCGTCGGTGACGGTGACGCCGTTGAAGGTGATGCTGTTGACGGCGGTGTTGCCGCTGTCGTTGGCGAACAGGTTGCCCGTGGCGGTGACGGTGCCGGCGCCGGTGCCGTCGGCCAGGGCGCTTTCGTTGACCGTGGCCAGGTCGTCGTTGGCGCCGGTGGAGACGATGCGCACGGTGGCGGTATCGGTCTGGCCGTCCTGGTCCGTCAGGGTGTAGGTGAAGCTGCCGTTGCCCGGGCCGCTCGGCGTCCACGTGTAGGTGCCGTTGCCGTTGTTGACCAGCGTGCCGCCGCTTGTGGCGCCGACGGAGGTGATCGTGGCGTTGTCGGGCAGCGTGTCGTTGGCCAGCAGTTGCGCGGCGGTCAGGACGATCGGCGTCACGCCGGTGGTCATGAACATGTCGTTGCGCGCATCCGGCGCGCCGTCGCTGACGGCGGCCACGTTGACGGTGATGGTGTTCGGCGCCAGATCGAACTGCCCGCTGGCGTCGCGCACGCTGAACGTGAAGTTGGCGTAGTTGTTGCCGTTGGCGTTCGACGCCGGCTCGAAGGTCAGGTTGCCGGCTGCGATGGCCGCGGCGCTGACGATCTGCCCCAGCGTGACCAGCACGCCGTTCAGGTACAGGCTGCCGTTGCTCGGCAGGGTGTCGATGCGCACCGAACTCGGGTTGACGTTGTTGCCCTGCTCGGCGTCGTTCATCAGGAAGTTGGCCAGGCCGAAGACCAGCGCGGTGTCTTCGAGCGTCGTCAGCGTGGCGTCGCGGCCTTGCGGCGGCGTGTCGTTCTCGACGATCGTGCCGACGCCGATGCCGCTGCCCGCGATGGTGGCGTTTCCGGCGCCACTGAGCGTGACGTTGAACGTTTCGCTGGCTTCCGTCAGCGCGTCTTCGGCGATGGCGACGGTGATCGTCTGCGTCGTCACGCCGGCGGCGAAGGTCAGCGTGCCGCTGTTGGCGGTGTAGTCGCTGGCTGCCGTGGCCGTGCCGTTGCTGGTGGCGTAGTTGACGCTCACGGTCCGGCCCGAGGCGGCCGACAGCGTGACGGTGAAGGTCATCGTGCCGGCGCTTTCGTTGACCGTCACGTCGTTGATCGACAGCGACGGTGTCGCATCGTCGTCGGTGATCGTGGTCGTGCCGACGGCGCTGGTGTTGGCCGTCGTTCCTGCGGTGCGCGTGGCGGTGAGAGTGAAGGTCTCGTCGGCCTCGTCGAGCACATCGTTGGCGACCGGCGTGCGCACGAGCACGCTGGTGGCGCCGGCGGCGAAGGTCGCGCTGGTCGCGGCTGTCCACGTGCTGCCGCCGTTGGTCGAGACTTCGAGCGCCGGGCCGTAGTCAGCCGTAGTGGCCGTGCCGTTGGCCAGCGCCAGGCTGACCGTCGTCGCGGTCGACGACGGGTTCGTCAGGCTGACCGTGAAGACCGCGAAGCCGCCGGCTTCGGCCACGCTCTGGCTCGACACGGCGATCGTCGGCGCGGCGTCGTTGTCGGTGATCGCCGTCGTCACGCTGTTGTTCGTGCCGCTGACGATCAGGTTCTCGAAGTTGCCGCCGGTGGCCGAAGCCACGGTGACAGTGAACGACTCGGCCGCGACCTCGTCGATGTTGTCGTCGATCGTCGCGATGTTGAACGTGGCGCTGCTGGCGCCTGCGGCGATGGTGACGCTGGCCACGCCGGTGTAGTCGGCGCCGTTGGCCGCCGTGCCGGAGTAGGTCAGGTTGACGGTGACAGCGGTCTGCGCCGGGCTGGTCAACGACACGGTGTAGCTGCCGGCTGCGCCTTCGGCGACCGTCGTGCTGCCGGTGATCGACAACGTCGTCGTGTCGATCGTGTCGGTGACGGTCGTCGTCGCCGCCGCCGGGTTGACGACGAGCGATTCGAAGCCGCCGCCGCTCGTGCTGCCGATCGTGCGCGAAACGGTGCTCGCATCGACATACGGATCTTCGCCCGGTGCCGCGATCGACACCGTGCCGGTGGTCGCACCTGCCGCAATGGCGATCGTCTGCCCGGTGGACAGAGTCACCGTCAGCGGCGTCACCGCGGCGCTGGTCAGCGTGGCGGTGTAGACGATCGTGCCGCCTTCGGCGACGCTCGGCGTGGCCGTGAGCGTGACGGTGGTCGCATCGACGTCGTCGGTGATCGTCGCGGTGCCGACGGCGCTCGCATTGCCGGTCGTGCCTGCCGTGACGGTCGCCGTCAGCGAGAAGGTCTCGTTGCCTTCGGCCGCCACGTCGTCGTTCGTCGCCACGCGCACTTGCACGCTGGTCGAACCGGCGGCGATGGTTACGCCGCCGACGGGCACAACCCAGGCCGTGCCGTTGAAGTACTCGAGCACGGTGCCGGTATCGGTGCCGACTGTGGCCGTGCCCGACGACAGCGTCGGGTTGAAGGTCACGGCCGTCGTCGCCGCGTTGGACAGCGACACGGTGAAGACCGCGAAGCCGCCTTCGCCGACCGTCGGCGAGCTGACGGCGATCGTCGGCGTGTCGTCGTCGGTGATGCTGGTCGTGGCGGCGCCGTTGGCGCCGCTGATGACGAGGCTTTCGAAGTTGCCGCCCGATGCGCTGGCGATCGTGACGGTGAGGCTCTCTGCGCCTTCGCCGATCACGTCCTGCAACGTCGCGACGTTGAAGCTGGCGCTGCTGCTGCCGGCCGGGATCGTCACCGACGCGACGCCGGTGTAGTCGCTGCCGTCGGCTGCCGTGCCCGAGTAAGTGAGGTTGACGGTGACGGCGGTCTGCGCCGGGCTCGTCAGCGAGACGGTGTAGCTCGCGGTCGCGCCTTCGGCAACGACGGCGTCGCCGGTGATCGACACCGTGGTCGTATCGATCGTGTCGCTGACGCTGGTCGTCGCCGACGCGGCGCCGACGACGAGGTTCTCGAAGTTGCCGCCGCTGGTGGCGGTGATCGAACGCGAGACGCTGCCGGCATCGACATACACGTCGTCGCTCGGCGCGGCGATCGAGACGCTGCCGCTGGTGGCGCCTGCGGCGATCGTGATCGTCGCGCCGCCGGAGAGCGTCACCGTCAGCGGCGTTTGCGCGGCGTTGGTCAACGTGGCCGTGTAGACGATGCTGCCGCCTTCGGCGACGCCGGCGGTGGCCGACAGGTCGAGCGTCGTCGGGTCGCTGTCGTCGGTGACGGTGGTGTTCGCCGCCGCGGGGTTGATCTGCAGCGATTCGAAGTTGCCGCCGGTCGCGGTGGCGATCGTCGCGCTGACGGTGGACGCATCGACGTACGGGTCGTCGCCGGGCGCAGCGACAGAAACAGAACCGCTCGTCGCGCCGGCCGCGATGTTGATCGTCGCGCCGTTGGACAGCGTGACGGTCACCGCTGTCTGCGCCGCGTTCGTCAACGTCGCCGTGTAGTTGATCGACGTGCCTTCGACGACGCTGGCTGTCGCGCTCAAGGAAACCGTGGTCACGTCGCCGTCGTCGGTGACGGCGGTCGTCACCGGCGCGGTGTTCGGCGTCAGCTGTTCGAAGTTGCCGCCGCTGGCCGAGACGATGTTGTTGGCCACGCTGGCGCCGCCGCCATAGACGTTGTCCGGCGCGATCGACGTGACGCTGGCGCTCGATGCGCCGACGGGGATGGTGACGGTCTGGCCGTTGGCCAGCAGCACGCTGACCGCGCTGCCGGTGACCGGCGCGCCGAGGCTGACGGTGTAGCTGATCGTGCCGCCTTCGGCGACGCTCGGCGTCGCCGTCAACGTCGCAGTGGTGGTGTCGATCGTGTCGCTGACGGTCGTCGTCGCGGCGCTCGCGTCGATCGACAGCGACTCGAAGCCGCCGCCTGACGTGGAGACGATGTTGCGCGACACCGAGCCGGCGTCGATGTACGGATCGTCGCCGGGCGCGGCAATCGACACCGCGCCGCTGGTCGCACCCGCCGCGATGGCGATCGTCTGGCCGCTCGACAACGTCACCGTCAGCGGCGTCACCGCTGCGTTGGTCAGCGTCGCGGTGTAGACGATCTGCCCGCCTTCGGCGACGCTCGGCGTCGCCGTGAGGCTGACGGTCGCCACGTCGGCGTCGTCGGTGATCGTCGCCGTTCCGGTGGCGCTCGTGTTGCCGGTGCTGCCGCTGGTGACGGTGGCGGTCAGCGTGAAGGCCTCGCTGCCTTCGGCGGCGAGGTCGTCGATCGTCGCGACGCGCAGTTGCACATTGATGCTGCCGGCGGCGAGGGTCACGCCGCCGACGGGCACCGCCACCCAGGCCGTGCCGTTGAAGTACTCGAGCGCGGTGCCCGTGTCGGTGCCGATGGTGGCCGTGCCCGACGACAGCGTCGGGTTGAACACCACCGCGGTCGTCGACGGATTGCTCAGCGAGACGGTGAAGACCGCCAGGCCGCCTTCGCCGACCGTCGGTGAACTCACCGAGATCGTTGGCGTGTCGTCGTCGCTGATGCTCGTCGTCGCCGCGCCATTGGCGGCGCTGATGACGAGGTTCTCGAAATTGCCGCCGGCGGCGCTGTCGATCGTGACGGTGAAGTTCTCCGCGCCTTCGGCCAGCACGTCTTGCAGTGTGGCGACGCTGAAGTTGGCGCTGCCCGCGCTCGCGGGAATGGTGACCGTGGCCACGCCGGTGAAGTCGGTGCCATCGGCAGCGATGCCCGAGTACGCGAGGTTGACGGTGACCGCAGTTTGCGCGGTGCTCGTCAGTGAGACGGTGTAGCTCGCGGTCGCGCCTTCGGCGACCACGGCGTCGCCGGTGATCGAGACCGTGGTCGTGTCGATCGTGTCGCTGACGGCGGTCGTCGCTGCCGCCGGATCGACCGCGAGCGATTCGAAATCGCCGCCGCTCGCGCTCGTGATCGTGCGCGAGACGCTGCCGGCATCGACGTACACGTCGTCTGTCGGCGCCGCGATCGACACCGAGCCAGTCGTTGCGCCGGCGGCGATCGTGATCGTCTCGCCGGTGGACAAGGTGACGGTCACCGGCGTCTGGGCGGCGTTGCTCAGCGTCGCCGTGTAGACGATGCTGCCGCCCTCGGCGACGCTGGCCGTGGCCGACAGCGACACGCTCGTCGGATCGACGTCGTCGCTGACGCTCGTGCTCGCCGCGGCCGGGTCGATCTGCAGCGACTCGAAGTTGCCGCCGGTGGCGGTGGCGATCGTCGCGCTGACGGTCGATTCATCGAGGTACGGATCGTCGCCGGGTGCAGCGAAGAACACGGAGCCGCTGCTCGCGCCGGCCGCGATGTTGATCGTTGCGCCGTTGGACAGCGTGACGGTGACCGCGGTTTGCGCCGCATTCGTCAGCGTCGCCGTATAGGTGATGCTGCCGCCTTCGACGACGCTGCCCGACGCATTGAGCGAGACCGTGGTCACGTCGCCGTCGTCGGTGACGGTGGTGCTGACCGGCGCCGTGTCCGGCGTCAGCTGCTCGAAGTTGCCGCCGCTGATCGACGCGATGTTGTTCGACACCGAGCCGCCGCCGGCGAAGACGTTGTCGGCGACGGCGGTGGTGACGCTGCCGCTGGACGCGCCGACGCCGATGTTGACCGCCTGGCCGTTGGCCAGCGTCACGACCACGGCGCTGCCGGTGACCGGCGCCGTCAGGCTGACGGTGTAGGTGATCGTGCCGCCCTCGGCGACGCTCGGCGTGGCCGTGAGCGTGGCGGTCGTCGTGTCGATCGTGTCGCTGATGGCCGTCGTCGCCGCAGTCGGGTCGATCGTCACCGCTTCGAGGCCGCCACCGCTGGTGCTGGCGATGATTGCCGAGACGCTGCCGGCATCGAGGTAGACGTCGTCGCTCGGCGCCGCCACGGGCGTGCTGCCGCTCGTTGCGCCTGCCGCGATGGTGATCACGGCGCCGTTGGACAGCGTGACCGCCATTGCCGTCACGGCGGCAGTGCCGAGCGTGGCGGTGTAGGTGATCGTGCCGCCTTCGGCGACGCTCGGCGTGGCGGTCAACGTCAGCGTCGTCGCGTCGATGTCGTCGCTGATCGTCGCCGTGCCGCTGGCCGACGCGTTCGCGGTCGTGCCGGCAGTGACCATCGCGACGAGCGAGAAGGTCTCGTCGCCTTCGGCGGCGAAGTCGTCGATCGTCGCCACGCGCACCTGCACGCTCGTCGCGCCGGCGGCCAGCGTCACGCCGGCGGCGGTCACCGCCACCCAGGCGCTGCCGTTGAAGTATTCGAGCGACGTGCCGGTGTCGCCGCCGACGGTGGCCGTGCCCGACGACAGCGTCGGGTTGAACGTGACCGCGGCCGTCGACGGATTGCTCAGCGAGACGGTGAAGACCGCGAAGCCGCCTTCGCCGACGCTCGGCGAGCTGACCGACAGCGACGGCGTGTCGTCGTCGCTGATGCTCGTCGTCGCCGCGCCGTTGGCGGCGCTGATGACCAGGTTCTCGAAGTTGCCGCCGGCCGCGCTGGCGACCGTGACGGTGAAGCTCTCCGCGCCTTCGGCCAGCACGTCCTGCAGCGTGGCGAGGTTGAAGTTGGCGCTGCTCGAGCCGGCAGGGATCGTCACCGTGGCCACGCCGGTGAAGTCGGCGCCGTCGGCTGCGACGCCGCTGTAGGTGAGGTTGACGGTGACGGCGGTCTGCGCGGCGCTGGTCAGCGACACGGTGTAGCTCGCGGTCGCGCCTTCGGCGACGACGGCATCACCGGTGATCGAGACGGTGGTCGTATCGATCGTGTCGCTGACGGTCGTCGTCGCGGCCGTGGCATCGACGACGAGCGACTCGAAGTTGCCGCCGCTCGCGCTCGCGATCGTGCGCGAGACGCTGCCGGCATCGACGTACACATCGTCCGTCGGCGCCGGCAGCGACACCGAGCCGGTGGTGTTGCCGGCCGCGATCGTGATCGTCTCGCCGGTGGACAGCGTGACGGTCACGGCGGATTGCGCCGCGTTCGTCAGCGTGGCCGTGTAGACGATGCTGCCGCCTTCGGCGACGCTGGCCGTTGCGCTCAAACTCACAGTCGTCGGGTCGACATCGTCGGTAACGTTCGTGCTGGCCGCCGTCGGGTCGATCTGCAGCGACTCGAAGTTGCCGCCGGTGGCGGTGGCGATCGTCGCG